>NZ_JAMAWN010000015.1:0-88981 GCF_023713305.1 Psychrobacillus sp. MER TA 171
TTTTTTGGTTAAACCAAAAAGTGTTAATTTCATATGGTCTAATTTTCAAAAATACCAGTTCATATGAGAGTGAATGACGTAAATTTTTCTTAACTTGATAGCTATGTCATCCCGTAGGAGTCGCCGTCTGGTGCTCCAATCAATGAATGGGAACAGCTTTAATGTATCGATAAGTGCTAAAAATTTACTCGCATAAGCAGCAAAGTTGAAAAACTGTCACCAACACCAATTTCGTCATCTATTTATGATTTTTATTTGAATGTCCTTTTTATAATGTTTACACTCATTAAGTCACTATAACAAAGAATTGTTAGTCAAAATCAACCTATAAATTTAACAAAGCTTTTCATATTAACCACTGTCGATGTGCCGCTAGTTTTGTCTTATGTATAGAACCTTTGTCGAGTAGGAAGGGATTTATCAGGAAGGAAGGAACTAAACAGTAAAAGGAGAGTGTTAACATGAATAAAATTGAACGTCTTATTGATCAACTAGAGCTTTTGGAATATCTATTGGAGAACCGTTTAAACGAAGAACAGGATCAATTTGAAGAAGATTTTAGTAAATCATCTTTTCGCTTGCTAGGGAAGATGGAAAAATTAGAAAGTAATCTGTAAGGAATGTATGTTCGTTCGAAGCTGGTAATATGCTATGCTTTTTGATAAACTATTACTAGAATGAGAGGGATTACTTTGTCATTAACAAACGTAAATAAACAGCTGCTAATTGAATGTGATAGTTGTATAGAAAGGTTTCACCGTTTTCGTGAAGAAGACCGTGAACCGGATTTTTTTGAAGAAGTAAAGCCATATGCGTATGATATAGATGAATTACTGAACGAATGGGAGCAACTAGTACGTCCTTGGATCCAAATGAAGCGTCCCAAATATGTACATCCGAGTCAAATTGATTCGTTACTTGAATCAATGAGACAATTTGTCGTACAGTCCTTTTATAAAGCCACTAGTAAAAAACGTTTTTTAAAGTCTGTACATTCTTCCAAATATACTTTAGAAACCATTCTTCAAGCGTTACAGGAGGTCGGGGAGTAACATGCTAAAAAACAAAAGTATAGCTGAGCTATTAGATGATTGGAGAATTGATAATAATCGATTTCCACAAATAGAGCATATCCATACTGTGGAGGAGAAAGAAGCCGTATATGCTCCTTTTCCACATCACATGCATCCATCCATCACAAATGCTTTAAAAAATCGAGGGGTGGAACAACTCTATATTCATCAAAGACAAGCCTTCGATGCTGCTTCCTTAGGGAAATCGTTTACTGCAATTACCCCCACCGCCTCTGGAAAATCTCTTTGTTATCATCTTCCCGTATTGCAATCTATTATGGAAGATCCCACCTCTCGAGCAATTTACTTATTTCCGACTAAAGCGTTAGCACAGGATCAGAAAAGTGATTTAAATGAATTGATTCGGGAAAGCGGGGAGGAGATTTTAAGTTATACCTATGATGGTGATACCGAGCCGGGAATACGCCAAAAGATTAGGAAATCAGGACATATAGTGCTGACCAATCCAGATATGCTGCACTCAGGCATTTTGCCGCACCATACAAAATGGGTTTCACTATTTGAAAACCTTAAATATATTATTATAGATGAAATTCATACATATAAAGGTGTATTTGGAAGCCATGTTGCACATGTCATTCGTAGATTAAAAAGAATCTGTGAATTTTATGGTAGTAGCCCTCAGTTTATTTGTACATCTGCCACGATTAAAAATCCTAAGGAGCTTGCTGAGAACTTAACAAACGAATCACATTTACTTATAAATGAGAACGGTGCACCTGCTGGGAAAAAACATTTTGTTTTTTATAATCCTCCGATTGTACATCCCGTTTTTAATGTGAGACGTAGTGCAGTATTAGAAGTGAGAGACCTTGCACAAGAGTTATATGTCAATGGAATTCAAACGATTGTTTTTGCTAAAAGCAGAGTAAGAGTAGAAATGCTAGTGACTTATTTGCAGGCTCTAGTAAGTAAAAAAATAAATGACCAATCTATTCGTGGTTATAGAGGCGGTTATTTACCTTCTGAACGACGAGATATTGAAAAAGGACTCCGGGATGGAGTAATTCGTACTGTAGTAAGCACGAATGCATTAGAACTAGGTGTAGATATTGGCCAGCTCCAAGCATGCATTATGACTGGATACCCTGGCAATATAGCTAGTGCATGGCAGCAGGCAGGACGAGCTGGGCGTAGGCAGGATGAAGCGCTCATAATTTTTGTGGCACAATCTACTGCCCTAGATCAATACGTAGTTAAGCATCCAGACTATTTTCTTGGACAATCACCGGAAGAGGTTCGAATCCATCCTGATAACATGATTATTTTGATGGATCATCTTAAATGTGCCGCTTTTGAGCTTCCTTTTACGACTAGCGACAATTATGGTGAATTTTCAATTCAGGAATTGCTAGAGTTCTTAGAAAGTGAAGGGGTTCTGTTAAAAACAGCAGATAAATGGCATTGGATGTCCGAAAGCTTTCCTGCTAGTAATGTTAGTCTTCGTTCTGCCTCCCAAGACAATGTCATTATAATTGATCAGTCAGTACCTACTAAAACTCGAGTCATAGGAGAGATGGATCTTTATAGTGCGATGACCCTGCTTCACGAGGAAGCTATATACCTTCATCAAGGAACACAGTTTCAAGTAGAGAAATTAGATTGGGAAGAGAAAAAGGCATTTGTTAAAGAAGTGGACGTGGATTATTTTACAGATGCTAATATTGCAATCGAGCTAAAGGTGCTAAGTGAGGATAAGGAAAAAGAAGCTGATATTGGAACACTACGTTTTGGAGACATTATTGTTCTTGCTCAGCCGACCATCTTCAAAAAGATTAAGTTTGATACGCACGATAATATTGGATCAGGTAAAATACATTTACCGCCTTTAGAGCTTCACACTACATCCACTTGGTTTAGCTTTGATAAGCCAAATGACTGGTCGGAAACCTTGCTTTCAGATGCGATGACGGGTGTAGCATATGCTTTGCATTCATTTATACCATTATTTATTCATTGTGATTCTAAGGACATTCATGTAGTCCCACAGGTAAAATCAGTAAACGTGGAGAAGCCTACTTTCTTTATGTACGATAGCTATCCTGGCGGTATTGGTTTATCCGAGAGAATGTTTGACCTATGGAATGACTTAGTTCCAAAAGTTACAGAGCAAGTTGCGAGCTGTCCATGTACTGGTGGGTGTCCAGCTTGTATTGGAGCACAAGATGCTGAAAATAACTTAAAGAAAGAAGTTATAAAATTACTGCATATGCTACAGGTGGATCGTTATGTCATATGAGAAAAAACTATTAGAGATGAAGGGACTTCTGAAGAAGAATGTTCCCGAGAAACAGCCCAAAAAGGAAGTGCCAGAAATTGCACTTCCTTTTTATACAGAACAATGGAAACAAGCTGGTTTAAAGCTTATAAAAAACGAGAAGGGTTTTTTCTTTTTAAAAGAAACATTTTATCGTAAGAAGCATATACATGGAACTATTGGTTTGGATAAGCTGGAGGAGGCAATTTCCTTCATGCAAGAGAGATACCCAAATCATCCACTTACGGTTTCACCAGGTAATCCTTTTTGCTTCTATGATACAGAAACAACTGGGTTAAAAGGGACAGGTGTGCTCATTTTTTTAAATGGTATATTAAAAAAAGCGCCCGGTGGATACTTGCTATCTCAATATGTGTTAGTAGAGCCTGGGCAGGAAGCAGCGTTTCTGTTAGCTACTGAATTTTGGAAAGATACACAAACTATTATCACTTATAATGGTAAGAGTTTCGATATTCCACAGTTAAATACTCGCTGGACGATGAATCGCAATAATCTTCCGCCATTAAAAGAACATGAGCAAATTGATTTAATGCATTCCTCCAAAAGAATATGGAAAGGTGATTTAGAGAGATTTAAACTAAAGCAACTAGAAGAGAGCAAACTGGGCTTTACAAGAAAAAATGATCTTCCAGGACACTTAGCACCCATTATTTATTTTGATGCAGTAAAACAAGGTGATCCTACTAATCTTATGAGAATTTTAAAGCATAATGAATGGGATATCTTATCACTTGCAACTCTCTATACTTTATCGATAGATCTTTTAAAAAAAGAAGAATCACTAGAAACTGCTAACACTTACACGAATATCGGTAAATGGTTTAAAGACCTAAAATCAAAAGATGCGAGCAATAAATGGTTTGAATTCGTTGTAGACCAATTTTCAGAAAGTGAAACAAGCGTCGCATACTTTTATATTGGGTTACATTTAAAAAGACAAAATCTAATAGAAGAAAGTGTAGAAGCATTCGAAATAGCTTTAAAGGAAATTGACGGGAAATATCGTCTAAAGGTTTTGGTGGAACTTGCAAAGCTTTATGAACATCAGAAGAAAGATTATCAAAAAGCATTAGAAAAAACGCAGGAATGCTTAGATTATTGGAGTAAGACTAGGATGGATTCTCCTAAAGGTTTTGAAGGTGAGCTTCTTAAGCGGGAAATAAGAATAAAAAGAAAAATAGATATTTCCCGGGAAAGCGCACAACCTAACAAAAAACGCACATAATCACGCGAAATTACTCCATTATTCGACACCATTATGCTATAATACGAGTAGCTAATTGTAGACGGAAGGAAGATGCTACATGGAATTTAAACTTAAAGCTTCTGATATATTAGAAAAAGAATTTAAAACGGGTCTTAGAGGCTATAACCAAGAAGAAGTAGATATGTTTTTAGACGATATTATTCAAGACTACGAAGCGTTTGAAAAGAAAATCATTCAACTGCAGCAAGAAAACAAGCAACTTAGAGAGGAGCTAGAGGAAGCACCACGTAGATCTGCTCCCGTACAACCAGCAGCAGGTGCAACTAATTTTGATATTCTAAAAAGATTATCTCATTTAGAAAAACATGTATTTGGAGCTAAATTGTACGAATAATATTATATCAAAAAAGAAAATTTGTGTTTTCATGTCAAATCATATACAATGTAATTACCACTTATTTATTCGGGCAATCGCTGCAATGCTTAGACATTGTAGAGGAAAGTCCATGCTCACACAATTCTGCGATGAATGTAGTGTTCGTGCTTAGTGAAAAAATAAACTAAGGCAGCCTTTTGGCTGACGGCGGGATGAAGGCCTAAGTCTTCGGATATGGCTAACAATCTCTGAAAGTGCCACAGTGACGAAGCTGGATAGGAAACTATACAGGTGGAACGAGGTAAACCCCACGAGTGAGAAACCCAAATTATGGTAGGGGCATTTTCTTGAAGGAATTGAACGGATAGAAAAACAGATATTAATCTGTAGATAGATGATTGCCGTCCACATACGTACGAGGTAGTTCACCGTTTGAGTACCGTGGAAACAAAACATGGCTTATTGAGTTTATGAGTGGCTATAATTAATAATACGAAAAGCTCTCCAATCACGGAGAGCTTTTCTTTTCTTGACTACATATTTTATCATGAGAGAGAGTAAAACCTCACCTTATACTATTATTTATCTCAGGTTGCTTGATTGATGTCTTAAAGGCAGGTTATTAATGCTTTAATAGAATTGTATTTTATCATCGAGTGAGTACTGAGGGGAAGCAGGTCATAGAAAGTGAAAAAAGAGCAACATCCCGAAAGCTTTTCTTTGTACCCAAAAGAGCTAGTAGAGAAAGTATTTAATTCCACTACTGAGGGTATTATGATTACGGATGAACATTTAAAAATTACTTTAGTGAATGCTGCCTTTCAAGCGGTTACTGGATATAGCTTGGAGGAGGTTAGAGATAAAACTCCTAGCATATTAAAATCCGGAAAGCAGGACAAATCATTTTACGAGTCCATGTGGAAAGAGTTAGACAAAAAAGGAACTTGGCAAGGTGAAATTTGGAACAGAAGGAAGAATAGTGAAGTATACCCTGAGCACTTAAAAATTACTAGAATTCAAAACGAACTAGGCGAAACTACACATTATTTTGGAGTGTTTTCTGATATTTCCATAAAAAAAAGTGCAGAAAAAGAAATAAAGACATTGACTTCAACGGATTATCTCACAGGTTTACCTAACAGGTTCTCTTTTAATGAATTGTTTTTACAGTTAATTGAAAACTCGACTCCAAATAGCTTCAGTGCACTTTTGTTTATCGATTTAGATCGTTTCAAGCAAGTGAATGCATCACTTGGAAATGAAATAGGAGATAGAATTCTAGTTGAATTTACGAAACGTGTCAGGCATATAACACCAAAGGATAGAATCTTGGCAAGGTATGGTGGAGACGAGTTCTTACTTGCACTTTCACATATTAAATCACATATAGATGCTGGCCAAATTGCTATTGAAATTATTAAAATGCTAAGCAAGCCATTTATAATAGATGATTTGGAAATTTATTTAACCGCTAGTATAGGAATCAGCTTTTTTCCTCAAGACGGACAAGAAATAGATGAACTTATTCACAAGGCAGATAAGGCCATGTACTTTGCTAAGCATAATGGCCGTAATCAATATGCATTTTACTTTGAAGATTTGAAGAGAGATTCGAAAAGGCTGCTGTTATTGGAGGCTGAACTGAGAAAGGCGATACAAGCAAATGATTTCTCGGTCCATTACCAGCCTAAAGTTTCCTTGGAAACAAAAACCATTATTGGAGTAGAGGCTTTAGTAAGGTGGGAAAATGATCAGGTAGGTACTGTATCTCCAGCAGAGTTTATCCCGCTTGCTGAAGAAACTGGCCTAATCATCCCATTAAGTGAGTTAATTATTAAAAAAGTATGTTTAGATATCCTTGAATGGAGAACACTTGATATTAGTAATATTTCAGTATCCATTAATATTGCATCTATACATTTTCAACAAGATAATTTTATTGAAAGAATAAACAACTTGGTAATGCAATATAATTGTAGTCCACAGCAGCTTGAATTAGAATTAACTGAGCGCACTATTATGAAGGATTCGAATAATATTATCTCTAAGCTTATAAAGCTTAAAAGTAATGGATTTAAAATTTCTATTGATGATTTTGGGACAGGATACTCGTCCTTGAGTTATTTAAACCAATTTCCTATAAACTATTTAAAAATTGATAGAAGCTTTATTCAGCACATAACTACCTTAAAGGATAAACAAGCAATAGTGGAATCTATTATTTTAATGTCACATCGTTTGAATATTAAGGTTGTAGCTGAAGGTGTAGAAACTAAGGAACAAGTAGAAATTCTAAGGGAAATGAATTGCGATATTATCCAAGGATACTATTATAGCAAGCCAGTTCCAAGTAAAGGGCTAATGGATTTCTTAGAGTTATGGGAGATCCATAAGCAAGAAGGGAAGGTATAATGACAACATTTAAATTAGTAGCTACTGCTGCAATGGGGCTAGAGGCAATCGTTGCAGAAGAAGTAAAAGCACTAGGATATGAAACAACAACTGAAAACGGAAAGGTATATTTTGAAGGAGATGAAAGAGCAATTGCAAGAGCTAATACATGGCTACGAGTTGCAGACCGTGTAAAGATTGTAGCTGCTCAGTTTCCTGCCAGAACCTTTGATCAACTGTTTGAGAATACTAAAGCGATTCAATGGGAGAAGTTCCTCCCTGTAGATGCTGCTTTTCCTGTACAAGGCAAATCAGTCAAATCAACATTATTTAGTGTTCCTGATTGTCAGGCTATTGTTAAAAAAGCGATTGTAGAAAGATTAAAGCTAGCCTATAAACGAATTGGGTTTTTAGATGAGTCAGGGGCTACATACAAGATAGAAATTAGTATATTGAAGGATGTAGCGACTATTACCATTGATACTAGCGGAGCTGGACTGCACAAGCGCGGTTACCGACATGGTCAAGGGGAAGCACCTTTAAAAGAAACCTTAGCAGCAGCTTTAGTAAAAATCTCTAAATGGAGTCCCAATAGACCTTTTGTTGATCCTTTTTGTGGTTCCGGTACAATTCCAATTGAGGCAGCCATGATTGGGCAAAATATTGCTCCAGGATTTAACCGTGATTTTCATAGTGAGGCTTGGGCTTGGATGCCTCAAAAAATTTGGGATGATGTAAGAAATGAAGCTGAAGATTTAGCCGACTATGACCAACCTTTAGAAATAATTGGTTCAGATATTGATCATAAAATGATTCAAATTGCAGAGCAGAACTCTTTTGAATCAGGCTTTGCTGATTTAATCAGCTTTAAACAAATGCAAGCAAGCGACTTCTCTACGGACTTAATGGATGGCGTAATGATTGGTAATCCACCGTACGGAGAGCGTATAGGTGAAATTGAAGAAATTGAGAAAGCTATTAGTGACTTAGGGCATATGATGGAAAAATATCCTTCTTGGTCAGTTTATATGTTATCTTCCATGGAGAATTTTGAAAATCTGTATGGTCGTAGAGCAACGAAGAAACGTAAATTGTTCAATGGGTTTATAAGAACAGATTACTATCAGTTTTGGGGTAAACGTTCATAACAGTAGGGGAGATTAAGCTCTCCCTTGCTGTTATATTATATTTAAGGGAGTTAGAAAATGAAGCAAGCTTTACCATTTAAATTATCTAAGGACCGTTCTTTCTTTGAATCATTAGGAGACTGGATGGGAGACGTTTTATACGATGAATTACCCGAAAAAGGATTTGAATGTCGTGATGAGCAAATTTTCATGGCTTATCAAATTGAAAAAGCTTTAAAAGAGAAAAATGTCTTGTTTGCAGAGGCTGGAGTAGGTACAGGAAAGACGATAGCTTATCTGCTACCTGCTATTTCTTATGCGAGATATACTGGAAAACCAGCACTTATCGCCTGCGCTGATGAAACACTAATAGAGCAGCTAGTAAAAGAGGCTGGTGATATTTTTAAGTTACAAAATTATTTAGATATAAAAATAGATGTGAGATTAGCTAAATCACGCAATCAGTATTTGTGTCTAAAAAGACTAGAAGAGGCTCAAAAAAGTGGAGAGAATGACTTCTTCATAGAAGAAATTGAAGATGGTGTTCCTGATTTCGTTTATGGTTCTGCTTCTCTACAAAGCATATTTCCTTTTGGTGAAAGAAGCCAGTTTCCTGGAGTTTCGGATGTAGATTGGCAAAAAGTTAACTTCCATCCTACTCAACAATGTACAGTTTGTGATTTGCGCAATCGATGTGGGCAAACTATTCACCGTCAACATTACCGGGAATCATCTGATTTAATCATCTGCTCACATGACTTTTTAATGGAGCATCTTTGGACAAAAGACTCTCGCATTCGTGAAGGGCAGCTACCTTTTTTACCTGAAGTCTCTATGATTGTACTGGATGAAGGACATCTATTAGAATTTGCAGCTCAAAAAGCACTTACATATGAAGTGCAGAGTGAAACACTGATCCGTTTACTAGAACGGGTGATGGTTGACGGTGTCCGAGAAAAAACGTTAAATCTTATGGAAATACTTCAAAATACACATGAGAAGATTTTTAGTGTTTTAAGAGTTGGTAGTGTTACTGAGGAAACCGAACGTATGAAAATTGATAAATCACCTCAACTAATGCAGCTATGTAAGCAGGCGATTAAAATTACAGACGACTTGCTTGAGGAATTTGTATTTGAATCGGAACTGTTTACAATTCCAGAATATGAGCTAAGAATGGTAGAAGAATTTTTAGAGCAGTATTCATTCTCGCTAAGGCTGTTTACAGAAAAAGGTGATGGCGTTGAATGGCTAGAAATAATCGATGGCTATGAAACACTTATTATTATGCCAATGCTAGTAACGGATATTTTAAATGAAAAGCTATTTAGTACTAAACTGCCTGTCATTTTTTCTTCTGCAACTTTATCCATAGAAAAAGATTTTACTTATTTGGCAGATTCTTTAGGAATTGAGAAGTATCAATCATTTTCTGTACCATCACCATTCGACTATGATGAGGTTATGAAAGTAACAGCTCATCATGTTAGTCAAGTAGAAAAAGTTCATGAAACCGATAAGATATTGGAATCTACTAGTCAAACACTCATTTTGTTTAAGTCTAAAGCTGCGATGGATCATTTTAGAGCATCGACTCAAGCTAAGGACATTGCTTTTGAAGGGGATCGTGAGCTTTCAACAATTGTGAAGGAATTTCAAAATGGAGAATTCTCTACCCTTTGTTCTTATCATTTGTGGGAAGGCTTAGACTTGCCTAAAGAAGCTTTAACTCGAGTAATTATCTATGATCTGCCATTCCCACCAGTAGATCCATTATTCGATGCAAAACGTTCGTTTTCTAACAATCCCTTTGAAGAAGTAGAATTACCGTTTATGCTTCTTCGACTTCAACAGGGAATAGGTCGTCTTATCCGTACGTCTGAGGATCACGGTGAAATTCACCTTCTTCTAAATGAGTCAGAAGCATTAATAGAAGATCGTTTTGCGCGTGTCTTACCTACCACCATTTCAAATGAATAATACTAAAATTTAACCTTTTACTTTATAGAATCGCCATTAAATTCCTCGAATTCCTCCTAATTATAAGGAATTTGTGAAGTCATATGACGATCTTTGAAGTAAAAGGTTTTTTTTTGAACGAATTCCTTCTAACTGAATAATATAAATAATACAGGGCAAACGTCTCAAGTAATAAGAGAAAGGTGGGGTTAATCATACAAAATATAGAGGATGGAGTTGTCTTTACGAAAGAAGAGGCTGTGACATTTAGTATTGCTAGTGACTTTCACTATAACAATTCAGAGGGAAAATTGACTGTTCCATGGTTTGATTATGGTGCGTTCGTTGAAATTAATAACAATCAAAAGAAATGTATATGTTTTTCAGTTTCACAACTATTTGAATCGGCTGAAGTGAAAAGTGATGAAGAAGTATTTGAAGATGATAGCTTAACTGAGATAGAAGAAGTATATGCGTCTGATATTAAAAAAGTAAACAGACGTACTTTCAAAAGAAAACGGCGCAGACGATTTATAGCCACAGTACCATCTGAAGATAACATTATGATAAATGGCCCTCAAGAAAATACAAAGGAAAATAGTTTATTCAATTTTTTAAGGGAAGAAAAAAATTCACTTAAGCCATACTATCTGCTATCAAATAATAAAAAGAATATTAAACAGCCTAATCAACTAAAATATATTAGGGCTTATTTGCCAAAACCGAGACGTAAAATAAATCCTGTATTAGAGTATGAAAATGCAGATTATAATCATGAATTAGAAGTGATGGCTTACATTGAGTCAGAAGAAGAACCAACAGAATGGAATGCCACAGAACAAACACCGCTCCAGGATTCTTCCTTCTTTATTGAGGCGCAAGCAATCGAGATCCCTTCCCTACAAGAAGATTCAAAACAAGGGGAATCTATAGAAGAAACAAACATGCCTACAATACCTTCCTACGACAGTAAAGAGGAAATGTTAGTTTTAGGAAATGATGTAGATTATTCTTCCATAGAAATTGCTCATGAAATAGATCCATTAGATTCCATAACTAAAGAATTAGAAATTAAAAATGAAGATAATATAAGATTTATGGAAGAAAGTCTTCGAGACACGTATTTGTCTGAAATGATTAGTAGTCTGAAAAAAATTATTGCTAGTAAAGAAGCGGGTGAAAGTGATGACTTCAACACTTTACCAGATAATACTCATCATCAAGAGGAAAACATACCTACTATAGTAAAAGAATCTCTTATAGAGGAAGAGGAAATATTACTCACTAACTTAGTTGCAGAAGAAAATTCTCAAAATTTAGAGGAAGTAATTTATAGAGTAAAGGGACCCACTTCTAATATAAAAATAAAAACCATATATATTCCGTTTTCTACCTACGTAGATATTGAAGATTTTATGAACCCTGCACTTTATGGTAGTGCAAAGCAGGAAGGGTATAATTTTTTACCTACAAACAACGATCATTTTCCACTTTTAGATACAGTATTTTTTGATAGTATGTACTTTTTTCAAGAAGAACTCTATTGCCATCTGTTAGGTTATAAAGTGCATGAAATTCTCTTTTCTGCTCATAACAATGACTCACAAAAACTATCTGTAGCAGAAAATAACCTATATAAGTCCCAAGTTAAAGTTAGACATAATTCAGGGCAAAAGGAAAATAAGCTCCCGTTAGCGGTGCATATTAAAGTACCTGTAATTATAGGGGAGTATGATGTTGAAATAAGCTTAAAAAGAGCCTTAGATTTAGAAGAAAGAGTAGTTAATATTAAAGAACTATCAAAGGATATTCAATTGGCTTCTTGTAAATTCATACCTTCCTCTTTCGAGCAATCCAACGAAGAAGGTGTCCAACAGGCAACGAGAGGAAAGCTGTTAATAGAAGGGACTATTATACAAAGAATTGAATATACCGTGTTGTCGGAAAGCGAGGAAAAGCTAAGGAAAAAAGATTTACCGTCTGAATCGCCTAAAGTGCAACAAAATGCTGTAATTGAATTAGTTTTGCAGCTTTTACAAGTTCAGAAAGTGTATTATCCATCTACAAAAAAATAAACTCCACTTGTACTGTAATTTTGTTAGTGCAAGTATCTTTTTTAATGTAGCCATCTCTAACGAATGAGTTCGTTGGTGATGGCTTATTTAATTGCTCATTATTTATATAAATCTTTTAAGCAGTAGGCGACGAGTCCAGTGGGATCAATGCTATACACGGTTCCTAGCTCCTTCAAGAGAATGGTGATCATGAATTCCATAGAGCTAGTAAAATTTAAATTAGTGGTTGTGAATAGTTAGAGGAAATCTCTAAGCTATATTACACAAAAGAGTTATTTAAACAGTGAAATAGATAAATAATATCGACATAATTTACGTTTCTGTGTCTATTGCTTATACATCCATCGGTGATTTTACATAACTTAAAACAGAAATGAATTAATTTCGCAAAAAATGAATGGAGGAAATTTTAAATGAATGAAGAGAACGGTTTAAACAATGGCGATTTGTCCAATGTTTACCCATGTCCGGTAGATAATGCAAGGTCTCTACCACAATTACAGGATGATCCTGTTGATCCTTGCGTAGTACCCGATAATTTTTACCCGATTATTAAGGTGCCAGCTGTATTAGCGGAAACTACAATTCAAATAGTAGTAGAAGCGGATATATCATTAGATCCACCTGCAAGCGAAATCAAAAGAGTACACAAGGATGTATTCTTAACACAATGTAAGCTTGTACCGGTAAGGTTTGATCCGATGGATTCTTGCGATGGCTCTCGCAGAGTTACTAGAGCTAAATTATTTGTTGAAGGATTTATTAGAAAGGACATCGAATACGCAACTGATGATTGTAACGGTGTAATTTACGATCGTATTGCTTCCGTACCTTTCACAGGCTTTGCTGACCTAAATGGGTCTGATTTTATTCTATACCCTATCATTACTAAGTCTTCTGAAAGTCAATCCCGTTTCATTAATCCGAAAAACAGTGAAATGCCTCGTTTAGATAAGTATTTCTTTGAGAACAGTACTTTCTATAATGAGCAGCCTTATTGTGAATTGGTGAGAGCTGAGTTTTTCGAGCTTGACTACTCTCCGTGCTTAGTGGATATGCGCGATACTTTTGATACGCTTACAGAGAAAATGGTAGTAGATCTAACTTTAAAAGTACTACAAATTAGACAAGTAAGAGTACGGTCAGAGGGGTAAAAATTTAAATAGGCAAAGCCCTATTTGGGTGGGCGTGTGCTTAAATATGTATAATGATAAATACATTTTTAAAAGGGAGTGCTCTAAAAGTCAGAAATTTGGCTTTTACGGGTAGTCCCTCTAACGCCTTGTCCATACATAGAAACTACTAAAGTTTGTAAACGGCGAGATGATTAACAAGTGCAAGATTATAAAAACAAAAAGAGAGACTGTTTATATGAATAGTCTCTCTTCCATCGTATATATTTAAAAGAATGATAGTTACCAGAATTTATAACCTTTTGAACCTGGAGGAGCATTTTGAATCATATCAAACACCGGAACCGTATAAGCAAATAAAATTAAGAAAATACAAATCGTTAACCATATTTTCCAGTTTTCGAGTGCCATCGGTGTTTTTTCTGCATTTTCGGATACTTCTCCAATTGGAAATTCTGTATCACCTTTAGGAGCAAACCATACTAATTGAGCTACTATATATAAGACTAAGATGATACCGATGAATAAAATTGTACCGCCAACTGCTTGTGCGATTTGGTACGGAACCCACTCGGCTGCCTGGGCAGATTCACCATAGGTTGAGAAATCTGATCGGCGGGGGGCTCCCAATAATCCAGCAATATGCATTGCCCCAGACATGATGGACATACCTACTGCCCAAACAATACCTTGTATAATAGCTAGCTTATTCATTTGTTTAGTCAACACTCTCCCAGTAAGGTGAGGGATTAACCAATAGGCTGCTCCAAAGAATGTTAAAACGACAGTTGTTGCTAAAGTAAGATGGAAATGACCTGTAACCCAGATAGTATTATGTACTACTTGGTTCATTTGGTTAGATGCATTGATAATACCACCAGCCCCAGCAGGGATGAAGGCAGCCATTCCGATAAATGGTACTAGGAATCGCGCATCCTTCCAAGGTAGCTTTTTAAACCATCCAAATACGCCTTTTCCTCCAAGCTGTCTTCCACGAATCTCAAATGAAGCAAACATAGAGAAAGCAGTCAGAAGGGAAGGTATAACTACCATCATTGTTAAAACAACTTGCAAGTACTTCCAAAATGAATCAATACCTGGCTCTGTCAATTGATGATGGAATCCAACTGGGATAGAGAAGATTAAGAACAGCATAAAGGATAATCTTGCTAGTGCGTCCGAATAAATTTTACCTCCAATAATTTTCGGGATGATCACATACCATACCATATAAGCTGGCAATAACCAGAAGTATACTAATGGGTGACCGAAATACCAGAAAAGTGTACGAGAGAGTAAAACATCGATTTTATCTACCCAGCCTAAAGACCATGGGATTAATTGGAATACTACCTCGACTGCTACACCAAGTGAACAAATAATCCACATAGTTAAATTTACAATAACCATAAAAGTTAATAATGGGCTAGGTTGCTTTGGATTTGCTTTACGCCATTCCATATATTTCATGATCAAGCCAGCTCCGCCAATCCATGAGCCTACTACAACTAATGCCATCCCAACATAAAAAATCCAATGCGCTTGAAGTGGTGCATAAAAAGTATACAACACAGATGCTTCGTTTAATAAAACCATTACTGCAGCAGCAGTAGTCCCGGTTGTCATTGTCCAAAAACCAATCCAACCTAGTGTTCTCTGTTTATCTGTTAATGTGCCGGAAGTACGGCTAACAGCAGCAATTTGAAAACCAAATATAAAGTAAGTAGTTAAAATAAGTCCTAATAAAACACCATGAACAGTTAATAATTGATAGTAACCTATACCCCAAGGAAGGGTGAATTGCCCAGAACGTACAAGGGTTTGTAAGAGTCCGCAAAGTCCTCCAATTAATAGTGCAATAAAAGCTACATGAATATGAGCCATTGCAAGCTTGCCATCACGACGGTCAACTTTCACAAAGCTTTGGGCTTTTTCTGTTATTGTTGCCATGTTACTCAACCACCTTTAACTTCGATGTCATAGACGTGTGTCCTACACCGCAATATTCGTTACATAAAACTAAATACTCTCCAGCTTTATCTACAGTTGTTACATATTCTGAAACGTAACCTGGTTCAAGCATCATATTAATATTTGTATCTACTATCTGAAAGCCATGTATAACGTCTTTCGTTGTAGCTATAAATTTAACCGTAGAACCTAGTGGAACTTCAAATTCTTGTGGGTTATAGAAGAATGCGGATGCAACTACTACTATCTCATAATCCCATTCTTTACCTTCTACTTTGTGAACTCCTGGGTTATTGAATGGAGCAATCTCGTCTACTCGCTCATGATCAATATATACTTTTGCACTTGGTGGATGTGAACCATAGTGGAAGGCGCTAAAACCAACTATTATTAAAAATAAAACTAGTGAACTAACACCAAATGTTATCCACCATTTTTCATACTTGTGAATATGCATAACCTTTAACCTCCATTAGTTTAAAATCTGTCAATAAATAAATAGAATGCGAAAAACCAAGTGACTAAAATAAATATACCGACAACGCTAACTGATATAAGCGTCCCTTTTAGTTCTGGTTCTTTATTTTGTTTTTTGGACATCTGTCTTACACCTCCAAAACTTTCCTTCTTTTTCTATAGGTACATCATAAATTTAAAAAAACAAAGTTGATGTGATATTTATCACACATACAAAGGTTATATGTGAAGATACTGTGAAATAATTTGAAAGTAACAAAAAAGTAAATAGGAATTGTTATAAAAGTTATATATTAATTTTTAGTGGGGAAATATAAGTGTATGGAAGGATTAACGCATTTTTATGTTGGCTTTGTTAAAGAGTAAGGTTAATTTTATGAAGCAAAGCAAACTTTAAATCAGAGAGTAGAATTGATTTCCGCCCCAGCCGGACGCTTTCCTCGGGGTGAGCGATAAGCCACCACCCATCGCTTACGCGCGTGGTTGTGATGTCTTATCTGTCTCACTCATCCCGTAGGAGTCGCCGTCTGGCGCTCCAATCAATAAATGGGAACAGCTTTAGCATCGATAAAGCGCTAATAAATTTATTCGCATAAATATAGCTTTTATATTTTAGAAAATTTGATAATGAGGGCAACACTTATATCATGGGGCATGACAGCGATTTTTAAGGGATAATTATTAGAAAGACTATTGTCTCTATCCGCTTGAACAACTGCTATGATGTAACAAAAAAAGCCCTGAAAATTTTACGATTTGTAAAATTTCAGGACTTTTAACTTAAAGGAGGATTTTTTTCCATTCTCTTCGATGCGTACAAAGTATTAAGAATTATGTATAACTATCTAATCTTCATCAACAGTCAGAATAATAGCCATGGGACCTATGTCTGTAACTTCAACGGGTAGAAAGAAAGCCTGTTGGAAACCATATAACTTACTTTGTCCTACAATTACAGTAGGAGGGGTTATATCTATTTCTAATCCTTGTTGTGCAACAACCGTACATAAATTACCTGCAATCATGTTTCCTAGTTCGCCTGTAAAAGATTCAAGCATTTCTCCCTCTAAAGGCATACCAAACATAGAGGCACCAACAGATGAAAAATAATGAGAAGATGCATCTATTATAATTCTTGCTTTCATATCGCCTACAATACCGATCAGTACAGCCATTTCCACTACCTCATATGGTTGAGACAAGAGAGTAGGTGGGGTATAACTAAGGTTTAAAGGGATGACTGCTTTTATAGATTGAATCGTCCCATTCAATATAGTTTGTATGTTCCTAGAAAGAGTCATCTTTTTCCTCCAAGTAGTAAAGTTGAATCAATTTTAGCATAATATCTAGTCAAAAAGAATATATTTTATAGTCATTTGTGAATTGTTATGTTATCATTTAAATGAGAATGAATATCAAGTTCAGTTGAGAGGGAGATAGTCATGTTATATATTTTAATTGGCTCAACAGTTGTTATTTATAGCGTAGTTACAAAGCATGTATTAAGTTCAATAACACCTCATTCAAAATAAGAATTATTTATGTGATGACTTTATGACAATAAAGTCATCTTTTTTTATATTTTCTGATATGATATACATATTGTTTATTAGATAAAAAGGGGAAAAATTTCAAATGGATCAATTAGAAGAACTACAGAATATTAAACAGAAAAACGCTTTGCTTGCAGCTATCTTTAAGCAAAATAAGGATAATGAAAGATATGCCAAGTCAAAGCTATTTGCAGATAAATTAGAAAAACAAACATTTACCATTGCTTTTGCTGGTCACTTCTCAGCAGGTAAATCTAGTATGATTAATGCACTCGTAAATGAACAACTGCTACCGACTAGTCCCATACCTACGTCGGCTAATATTGTAACGGTAAATAAAGCAGATGAAAATTATGCGATTGTCCACTTTGTGGATCAGTCTCCTGTTAAATTCTCAGGAGAATATGATATACAGCATGTAAAAAAATATTCAAAGGATGGTAGTAAGGTTTCTCAAATAGAAATTGGTCATAAAACATCTGGGCTTCCAAAAGGTATTACCGTTATGGATACGCCTGGTGTTGATTCTACAGATGACGCTCACCGAGTGTCAACAGAGTCGGCGCTCCATCTCGCAGACATCGTATTTTATGTGATGGACTATAACCATGTACAGTCTGAATTGAACTTTCAGTTTACAAAACAATTGCTGCATTACAATGAAAACATATACTTAATCGTTAACCAGATTGATAAGCACCGAGAAGAAGAGTTGTCTTTTACTGCTTATAAAGAATCTGTGTCATCTGCTTTTACCGCGTGGAATGTAATTCCAAAGGATATTTACTATACCTCTTTAAAAAACAGAGAGATGCTACATAATGACTTTGAGCAAGTAAAACAAATTGTAAATGATTCCATCCTTCATAAAGAAGAACTTTTTTTACTTTCAGCTACAGCTACATTAGAAAAACTAAAAGATGAGCATCTGGAATTTTTAGAAGAGGAAAAAAAAGGTCTACAGCATGAGCTAAGTTATTTATTAACCGAGGAAGATTGGATTAATGTCGAAGAAATCTTGGAACAGTTTGAAGTCTCTGAGAAACAAAAAAAGCTTCAAGAAAGCGACGCTTGGAAAAAGGTATTTGAATCTAACAGAAAAGAAATTTTAAGCAATGCCTCGATAATGACGTATGAAATTCGGGAGAAGCTAAAGAGTTATGCGGAAAGCAGGCAGGATAACTTCAAAGTTGGCTTCTTATCGAGTAAGAAAAAGACGGAACAAGAAAGAAATAATAGGTTAACAGAGACAATTGAGCTACTAGAGACAATTGTTTCCACTCATATTACGGCACATATTAAAAACTTAATGAAGCGGATGCTAAAAGATGTTGGTTTATTAAATGACAGTAAGACAAGTGAAATAAATAATATGTCATTTTCATTGCCATCCGAAATTATCGTAGATACGATGCATAATGGGGCTAGTACAACAGGTGATGCGATATTAAATTACGCAAATCGTGTAAACGATGCAGTTAGCCGATACTTTGTAAAAGAAACGGAAGCTTGGAAAGAAGAAAATATTCAATATATTGAAGAGCATTCTTCTACTGAAGACGAGCAGTTTAATAAGAAAACGGATACTTTAAGAGAAAAACAAGAAGCTATTTTAAAAGTGACAGAAATAGAGAAAAGGGTAGAGGATCTTAGCAAGTTAGTAATAGCTCCTACTCTTCAAATTCGAAAGGATAGTGTCGATCTTTTAAGTGAGTGGAACGAAGAACGTCAATTGTTCGAACGTTCTATTGTGGAATATGTAGAGACAACTGAAGAGGAAGAAGAGGCAGTTAATGCTGTCGCTACTGAAGAGGAGAGATCTGAGGAAGCTCCAATATTAGCATTTGATGAAATTATTCACCGTGCAAATAAGATTGGAGAGATTTTAAAAGAGCTCCCTGACTTTCAGGAAGCTGCTTCCGTTATTAAGAAGAAAGCAATGCGGGTAGAAAACCAACAATTCACTATTGCGCTTTTTGGAGCTTTTAGTGCCGGAAAATCCAGTTTTTCTAATGCACTGATGGGAGCTAATGTGTTGCCTGTATCCCCAAACCCTACTACGGCAACCATAAATAAAATACATCCCGTAACAGATACTCACTTGCATAATACCGCTGATGTTAGCTTGAAGACGAAAGAGCAGCTTTTGGAGGATGTTAAGTTTGCCTTTGAACAGTTAGGAATTACTATTACTTCTTTAGAAGAAGCCTTCGAAAAAGCTCCAGCTGCAGTAAAAGAGAACTCTACTGAGGAAGTTCATAAATCCTTTATTAACGCATTTTATATCGGATACCCTGCTGTAAAGGACAAGCTGGGAGAAGTTTTAAATGTAGATGAAAAGGAATTTTCTCTTTTTGTCGCACAGGAATCTAAAAGCTGCTTCGTAGATTTTATTGATTTCTATTTTGATTGTGAGTTAACAAGATTAGGAGTAACTTTAGTTGATACTCCGGGAGCAGACTCCATAAATGCTAGACACACAGGAGTCGCTTTCGACTACATTAGAAACGCAGATGCAGTATTATTTGTGACGTACTTTAACCATGCTTTTGCTAAAGCAGATAGAGAATTCCTAATTCAGCTTGGCCGTGTGAAGGACTCTTTTGAGCTAGACAAGATGTTCTTTGTAGTGAATGCAATTGACCTTGCAAGTAATGAGGAAGAGGCAGATTTAGTAAAGCAATATGTCAAGGACGAGCTACAGCGTTTTGGTATTCGTTTCCCTCGAGTGTTTGGTGTCTCTAGTCTTCAAGCTTTGCAAGAAAAAGAAAATAAGATGCAGCTGCATAAAGGTATGGAGCAGTTTGAAAAATCATTCCATCAATTCTTAGAGCAGGATCTTAAGCAAATTGCTGTCATTGCTTTAGAAGAGGAATCGAATCGCCAGAAAAATAAATTGTTATCTCTCATCCAACAAACCGAGGCTAATCTAGCTCGAAAAGAAGAAAGACTGACGGAGCTTACTAATCAAGAAGAAAAAATAAGAGAACGATACACACAGTACAACGCTATATCCTTAACAAAGGATACGACGCAAGAATTAGAGTCACTACTTTTTTATGTTTTACAACGTGTGTATTATCGCTTTAATGAATTTTTCAAGGAAGCTTATAATCCTTCCCTGTTTTCTAATCACAGCGCTTCCGTTGCTTTAGACATCGCTCTAAAAGATATTCTTCAAATGATTCGTTTTGATTTGGAGCAGGAGTTACGTGTAACCAACTTCCGAGTTCTTCAATTTATCCAGAGACAAATAACCCAGCTGGATAAGGAAGAAATGAGAATCTTAAAGGATTGGAATGGAAGCTTAACTTTTAGCCCTCATGAAAGTGAGGACTATGAATTATTAGAGTTTGTAGGTCCTTTCCAAGACAAAGATAAATATAGTCACGTAAAATCATACTTTAAAAATGCTAAGTCCTTCTTCGAGAAAAATGAAAAAGAAAAGTTAAGGGATACTCTATCTGAGGAAACAAAAGTAGAAGCAACAGCCTATATCGAACAAGAGAAACAAAGACTGGTTGAATGGCTCATCCATTATGCTGAGCAAGAAATAGAGCGAGCTCGTATAAAATGGCTGAACGAATCATTACAACAGCTTGCTGCTGAGCGAAAACTGTTGGAGCAAGAAGAGACGTTGAACCGCTGGAAAGATATTTATCAAAAAATTCAGGGTGGAGGTAATGCTTAGTGACTAAGGTTTTTATCGATCTAACTGATATTGATGCTAATACTACAAGGTTTATCGATACACGCTTTAACCTAGCTGATTCTAAGGCTGGATTTGTTTTGTTTCAAGATGGGCATGTAGAAGGTGCGGTTTACTGGGACTTAGAAAAAGATCTTTCTAATATGGAGGATGTTCATGGTAGACATCCAATGATTTCGAAAGAGAAAATGACAGAACTCATACAGAGCGCAGGACTATCATTGGATGACCAAATAGTTATATACGATCAAGGAGCAGTACCTTTTTCTTTAAGAGCATATTTTTTACTAGAGTGGGCAGGCTTTAAGAATGTTAAAGTTTTACGTCAAGGTTTTGAAGAAATAAAGAAAGCTCTTCCCATTTCTAAAAATGTAACCTATTATGACAAGACGAGAGTAGTTCCAAGTTGGAATGATAATATATTGTTAAATATGGACGATGTCCGTGAGGTTGTAAAAGGGAACAAGAAAGGTCAGTTAATCGATGCACGTGCAGCTGCTCGATTCAGAGGCGAGATAGAGCCAATTGATCCGATAGCGGGTCATATCCCCACAGCAATTAACTTTGACTGGGAACAATTAAAGCAGGGTAGTACTTTTTTAGACAAAGATTCATTAACTGCAAAGCTAAGTGAGCTAACGAACAAAAAGAAGCCAGTTATCGCGTACTGCGGAAGTGGGGTAACTGCAGCTCCATTATATGCAACCTTAAAAGAAGCAGGATATGAAGATGTTAAATTATATGTTGGTAGCTATAGTGACTGGATTCGCGAGAACGAAATAGAAACATCTATATAACTAATATAAAAATAAATATGAGGCTAGGCTGCCAATTATAAACCTTAAAAATTTTACTACCTGGTAAGATTCCGAGGATTCTATTCTAATCACCTAGAGTTGTTTTCCGATACAGCGGACGCTTTCTGAGGGGTCTGCTAACAACTAAAATGGAGAAATGTCTTAAAAAACCGTGAAATCAAGTTGCCGATTTCACGGTTTTTTTAATGTTTAGGAAATTATGAAATTCTGAACCTGTGGGTAAATTGATGTCTAGCTTCATCGCCTTGCCCCTCGGGGTCAAATGGATAAAAGCTCCGGTGGCTGAGGAACTGCCTCCTCGCTTTTCTTCATTTGCCTGCCGGGGCAGTGACAGGCGATTATGCTTTTCTTGATGTCTAGCTTCATCGCCTTGCCCCTCGGGGTCAAATGGATAAAAGCTCCGGTGGCTGAGGAACTGCCTCCTCGCTTTTCTTCATTTGCCTGTCGGGGCAGACATAGGCGCTTGCGCTTTTCTTAACGTACAAAAAGATACTTCTTATTAATATAGCTGCTTTCTTCAGTAGCAATTACTTCAGCATATGGAATACCAAATAGAGTATAAGCAGTAATCACGGAATATTCAGCTTGACCCGTATTTTCATCTATGATCGTATCATTAACCTCATATGAGACAACCATGAGATTATCAATCGAGTGTTGAAAAGTATTAATTGTATTCCCTAAAAAAGTATCATTCATCTGCGTATTGGTAATCCCTGTAGGTAGAAATGCTGCAAAACAAGTAATGAATACAATTACTTTTAAAAATGCTTTACCAGGATGGAAAAATGCTCTTTTTCTTTTCATAAACTTCATAATCGATATCTCCAATCTTTTATACACGTTCTATTAGCTTATTCATCATAATTCCTTTCAATGAATGATATTATCGTCAGTAAAAGGAAATAGGACTAATATCTTTAATTTCCAGTGTATTTAAGTTAGTATTGGAAAGACTAAATGATATCTTTTTAAATATTTTTCCTTTATAATTAATTGTCGTGCAAGAGAATTTGGTGTATAATAGGCGAATTGTATGTGTAAGAAAAGAGGGGCTAAATAATGAAAAAATCAATTTATGGTCTAACTAGAGACCAATTAATAGAATGGTTAATGGAACATGGTCAAAAGAAATTCCGTGCGGAACAAGTATGGGATTGGTTATATATTAAACGAGTACAAAGCTTTGCGGAAATGAAAAATGTAAACAAAGACTGTTTGGATCTTTTAGAAGAAAATTTCGTTATCCAAACGCTAAAAGAAAGTGTAAAACAGGAGTCTGCAGATGGAACGATTAAATTCCTTTTTGAAATGCAAGATGGAAATTTAATCGAAACAGTATTAATGCGTTTTAAATACGGTCTGTCCGTATGTGTAACAACTCAAGTTGGCTGTAATATCGGCTGTAGCTTTTGTGCAAGTGGTCTTTTAAAGAAGAGTCGTGACTTAGATGCTGGAGAGATAGTTGGACAAATTATGAAGGTTCAAGAGCATTTAGATCAGCTTCAAAAAGACGAACGTGTAAGTCATATCGTAGTAATGGGTATTGGCGAGCCATTTGACAACTACAAAAACCTTATGAACTTCTTAAGAACAGTTAATGATCAAAAAGGACTTGCAATTGGTGCACGTCATATCACTGTTTCTACAAGTGGGCTAGCTAAGAAAATTATTGACTTTGCTAATGAAAATATTCAAGTAAATCTTGCTGTTTCTTTACATGCTCCAAATGACGAGCTTCGTTCTCAAATCATGGTTATCAATAAAGCCTTCCCAATTGAGAAAGTAATGGCTGCTGTTGACTATTATTTAGAAAAAACAAACCGTCGTATTACATTTGAGTATATCCTACTTAAAGACGTTAATGATCATGTGGAAGAAGCTCAGCAGTTGGCTAAGCTATTGGAAAATAAGCGTCATCTTTCATATGTTAACCTAATTCCTTATAATCCGGTAGATGAGCATGGACAGTACCAACGTAGTACTGAAAAATCCATTAGTGCTTTCTTCCAAACATTAAAGAATAAAGGAATAAACTGTGGAGTACGTATGGAACAGGGTACTGATATCGATGCAGCCTGTGGTCAATTACGTAGTAAACAAATTAAAAAAGAAAAAGCGGGAACAAAATAATATATTAGAAAACGCATCTGCCTCATTCAGGCGGATGCGTTTTTTGTTTCTTATCCATTTTGTCAGGATGTTCATCAATCGTATGCTTATAAGCATAGCCCTTGTTAATAGTGAAAATCGTTAAAGCTAGAACTATGACGAATATAATAATACTTTTATTATGACAGTACCCATAAAAAGATATCCTCCTAATTCACGCATTATAGTTACATCATAGCACAAATGGCTTTAGTCAATCTGAGTCTAAAAAGTGGCAACTTATATAGGAAAAGCGAGATATGGAAGCTCATAAAAAGGCTATCCTCTTCAAGAGGATAGCCTTACTAAACTTATACAGTTGCAGTTACGTTCATAACTTCTTCAATTCTTTCCCATGGAAGTTCCATTGCCGCAGCAACGCCTTGACCATAAGCAGGGTCTGCTTTGTAGCAGTGAATGATGTGACGGATTTTAATGAAATCTTCTACGCCATTCATATTACGAGCAGTATTTTCAAAAAGGACTTGCTGTTGCTCAGGGTTCATAAGATTGAACAATTTACCTGGTTGCTCAAAGTAGTTGTCGTCATCTTCACGGAAATCCCATTGAGTTGCTGCCCCATCAAGAGATAAAGCAGGTTCTTTATATTGAGGTTGATCTTTCCATTGACCATAGCTGTTTGGCTCGTAAGTCATGGTGCTTCCTTTATTGCCATCTACACGCATAGCACCATCGCGGTGGTAAGAGTGGAATGGGCATTTAGGTTGGTTAACTGGAATTTGATGATGGTTAACACCTAAACGGTAACGTGCTGCATCTCCATAAGAGAATAGGCGACCTTGTAGCATTCTATCTGGAGAGAAGCTGATACCAGGTACTACGTTAGCTGGTGTAAATGCAGCTTGCTCTACTTCTGCAAAATAGTTATCTGGGTTGCGGTTTAATTCGAATTCTCCAACTGGAATTAGTGGGAAATCTTTTTTATACCAAACTTTTGTTAAATCAAATGGATTGTAAGGCATATTGTTAGCTTGTTCTTCCGTCATTACTTGGATATACATTTTCCATTTAGGGAAGTTACCTGCATCAATTGCTTCCATTAGGTCACGTTGGTGACTTTCGCGGTCTACACCTACGATGTCAACAGCTTCTTGGTCAGTAAGGTTTTCAATTCCTTGCACTGATTTCATGTGGAATTTAACCCAAACACGTTGGCCTTCCGCGTTGATCATTGAGAATGTATGGCTTCCAAACCCGTCCATCGTACGGTAGGATTTTGGTAATCCACGCTCACTCATTACGATAGTAATTTGGTGAAGTGCTTCCGGAAGAGAAGTCCAGAAATCCCAGTTGCTATTAGCGCTACGCATATTTGTGCGTGGGTCACGCTTAATGGCATGGTTTAAATCTGGGAATTTTAGTGGATCACGGAAGAAGAATACTGGTGTGTTGTTCCCAACTAAATCCCAGTTACCTTGTTCTGTATAGAAACGCATTGCAAATCCACGAATATCACGCTCAGCATCCGCTGCACCACGTTCTCCAGCAACAGTTGAGAAACGTACGAACATTTCTGTTTCTTTTCCGATTTCTGAGAATAGACTAGCGCAAGTATATTGAGTAATATCATGAGTTACAGTAAATTTACCGTAAGCACCTGAGCCTTTCGCATGCATACGACGCTCTGGAATTACTTCTCTATCAAAGTGTGCTAGTTTCTCTAATAACCAAACGTCTTGAAGTAGAAGAGGACCTCTTCGACCAGCTGATTGTGAGTTTTGGTTATCTACTACTGGTGCTCCAGCTGCAGTTGTCATTTTGTTGTTTTGATTTTCAGACATTTAATTTCCCCCTAGATTAGAATCTTTATAATACAAGAATTATTATATCAAAGGGAAAGTGATAATGCTAGAATTAGATTATAATAATTTTTATCTGTACATAGTTTGTGAACAATTTTTGGCGCCATTAAACTAATATAAATGTTGATATAAAGCTATTCTTCTATATTAATAACTCAAAAAGCGTGCTATCTTTATTCACTTCCTTATAAGAAAATCCATTTTCATTCATTCTCATTAAGAGTCCTGAATAATCATTACTAGTTTTCAATTCAATACCTACTAATGCAGGTCCGCTTTCTTTATTGTTTTTTTTCGTATATTCAAAGGTTGTAATGTCATCATTCGGACCGAGTACTTTATCTAGGAATTGTCGTAAAGCTCCAGCTCTTTGTGGGAAGCTCACGATAAAGTAGTAGAGTAGACCTTCATGAATCAATGACTTTTCTTTAATTTCTTGCATTCTTCCAATATCATTGTTACCACCACTAATAATACAAACTACAGATTTTCCTTTAATTTGTTCCTTATAAGAGTCAAGCGCTGCTACTGATAATGCTCCAGCAGGCTCTGCGATAATAGCGTGTTTATTGTACAGGTCTAAAATGGTAGTACATACCTTTCCTTCTGGAACAAGTGTAATATCATCCACGTATTTGGCTACCACTTGATGCGTTAGCTTTCCGACGCACTTAACCGCTGCCCCATCTACAAATTTATCTATCGTTTCAAGTACGATTGGCCCGCTGTTTGCTATTGCTGCCTTCATACTTGCTGCTCCAGCAGGCTCTACACCAATAATTTGTGTGCTAGGAGATAGATTCTTTATATAGGAAGAAACGCCTGACACTAGACCACCTCCACCAATGCTACTAAAAACATAATCTAGCTTTTCATCAATATCATTCATAATTTCAACTGCGACTGTACCTTGACCTGCAATGATATCTAAATCGTCAAAAGGGTGGATAAAGAGTCGATCATTCTCATTTGCGTAGGCAACGGCACTGCTAGCTGAATCATCAAAAGTATCACCAGCTAGAATAATTTCGACAAACTCACGTCCAAACATTCTTACCTGTTCAATTTTTTGACTCGGAGTAGTCAATGGCATAAATATTTTTGCGGATATTCCTAAATGGGCACAGGCATAAGCCACTCCTTGGGCATGATTTCCTGCACTTGCACAGACCACTCCTTTTTTACAGGCAGCCTCTTCAATAGTTTTTATTTTATAGTAAGCTCCTCTTAGTTTAAATGAGCGAACATGTTGAAGATCTTCACGTTTAAAATATATATTAGCCTCGTATTTCTCCGACAGATAGTCGTTTTTTTGTAAAGGTGTATGTAACACAACCTCTTTTAAAAATTGATGCGCTCTTAACACATCTTCAATTTGAAGTAATTTTGTCTCCGCCAGTTGCATTAGATGACCCTCCTAATTTTAATTATTCGTATATTTTAACACACTACAGCAGTAAACCCCTAATATATTTTTGATAATTCAAAACAATGTAATATTTCGATCATTGTTAATTACGCTCAAAGATTTTTGATTTTTCTGTTAATTTAGAACATAATATGTTCAAAGCTAACAATATGCTATATGGAGGAGATAAATTTGCTTCCTGATAACAGAAAAAAGATAATAATGGATGAGCTTTCTATTAAGGGTAAGGTTGAAATACTAGAGCTTGTAGATCTTTTAGATGTTTCTGCAATGACTATAAGGAGAGACCTAGACGAACTAGAAAAAAACAAAAAATTAATTAGAACTCATGGTGGAGCGGCACTCCCGCAGGTTATCGGAAGAGAGCAATTATTTGAACAAAATCTTTCGGAAACAGATCTGAGGAAAAAAGAAATCGCCAAAATTGCTGTTACATTAGTACAAGACGGAATGAGTGTTCTTTTAGATTCTGGTACTACTACATTAGAGATTGCTAAAATTTTAAAAGTACGTTGCAATCTAACGATAGTTACGAATGATATAAAAATCGCTACAGAATTAACTAATTCAAAATTAGAAGTAATTCTACTTGGTGGTAAGGTACAGACTGAAGACGGTGTTATAGTAGGGTCTTTTGCAGAAAATATGTTGGAAAATATGTTTGTAGATATTTTATTTCTTAGCGCTGATGCAGTAGATGCTGTTCACGGTGTAACATCTGCAAGCTTTGAGAAAGCGTCCATAAAAAGAGCGATGCTTCACATCAGTGAGGCTGTCTACTTAATCGTTGATGCTCATAAATTTGGCAAAAAAGCCTTTTCCAAAATAGCTGATTTTGACTCAATTACAGGTATTATCACAGATAGCACTATTTCCAAAGAGGAAGAAGACATTTTTCAAAGGAAATCTACGTTATTAAAGGGGGAGACGAAGGAAAGAGACATTATTAAAGATCAATGATTATTTTGGTATATTACAGGTGCCTGGCACCTGTAATATACTAGACAAATATATAGAAAATATTAAAATAATATTTGTGTTATTCTACAATAGTTTGTAAATGTTCCTTATATAATGATGATAGTATACAGTTTAAATTAGACATAGAATAAAAAATGCACCATGTAGAGGTTGCTTTTTCTCCATAAGAATTATATACAAAAAAGCTTCGAAATTTTACAAATGTAAATTTCCGAAGCTTTTAATATTTATAATGGATTTGTGGATCTCTACTAATAAGAAGGGATAGTCTTAAGAATGGAATATTATATCACTTAATTAATCTGAATGGGAACTAGTCTTATGCTAACAAAATTAAAAATTAAAGAACTACTAGTTTATTCTAACGCAGCCTATACTACTTAATAAAACCGAAGTTATTTAAGGGATAATACGTCATGTTCACGGTACCGAGTACTATATCCATAGATATGAACCCAACACTAGGCTCTCGGCTGTCATTACTAAAGCGTCTATTGTCTCCAAGTACAAATAACGAACCCTCCGGTACTACTAATTCACCTAAGTATTCTTCAAGGGTAAAGTCCTGGGTTAGCGTGCCATGATCAATTAATTCCTTTTTCAATTCATCTAAATAAGGCTCATCATATTTTTTTCCATTTATTAAAAGCTCATCATCTTTATAGGTAATATGGTCGCCTGGTAAACCTATAACTCGCTTGATGTAATTAGTTTCCTTATTAACCTTAAAAACAATAATATCAAATCGCTCGTAGTCATTAAATTTAGGACCGATTTTATTGACCATCACCTTATCTCCATTTTCAAAGGTAGGAAGCATAGAAGCACCTTCCACTTCTATAGGTATAAACAAAAAGAAGCGTATTCCAAAGGCAAGCAAAACAGCAACTCCAATTGCTCCGACCCATTCCCGCAATTCGTTTTTTTCATTCTTTGTTTTCAAATTTCCTACCTCACATTTCTACATTCTCTTCCATTTATTTTACCACAATATAGCAATAATGGCCTATTAAATGGCCTTACTGATATTGATTCAATAGCTTGAAGAACTGTATGGTAAAGTCGTGGAATACCTTTTCTGATGGAGACAAATCCCTCGTCACCGGACTAATCATACCTACTGTCCTTCGGAGTGGTGGAGATATGAGAGGAACCTTAGTTGTAAATCTAGGGATAGAGTCATAGAAAGTACTGTCTGGTAGTATCGTGATTCCTACACCGGCAGCAACTAGACCTTTTATGGCAACCATATCTTCTCCAACAGATGAACTTTTAGGCGTAAACCCTACGGAATGACAAGCATCATAAACAAGTTTATGCAATATATATCCTTTTGGAAATAGAACAAAGTCTTCTTCTCTCATGTCAATTAAGGGAATCTTTTCTCTTTTTGCAAAACGATGGTTCGTAGGTACTAGTACAGAAAAGTTTTCCGAAAACAAAATGGTGGTATTAATAGTATTATCCTTTGGAGGAAGTGGACCTAAAAAAGCTATATTAATATCTCGTTTTTTGACTGCCTCGATTAAATGATTATAAGAGCCTTGTCTCAATTGAAATGCTACGTTAGGATGCTCCTTTTTAAAGGCAGAAATAACCGTGGGGAGTAAATGGCCAGCCAAACTAGTTGGGAAACCGATTTTAATAGTTCCTTTTTCTGGATCTAGATACTCATCAATTTGTTTTTTGGCAAAATCGATTGCTTGTAGTGCAGACAGGCAATGCTCTAAAAAAATCTTACCTATTGGCGTTAATTTTACATTTCGCCCAATACGTTCGAATAATTCCACACCCAGTTCACTTTCTAGATTAGCGATTTGTCTACTAACTGCAGACTGTGCGACGTGTAAATGAATAGCTGCATCCGAAATATGTTCTCTTTCGGCTACTTCTTTAAAGTACCTTAATTGCCTGATTTCCATAGTTTTCTCCTAACCTATCTCAAAAGTAGATTGTTTATATCCAAATTATATATTGTTTATATTATTTTGAAAACATACAATGTTCCTAACACACTTTTTTGGAAAATGGAGGTCGATTGCATGACATTTCACCAATTACCTGGAGCGCAGGGCATGTATAATCCTGAATTAGAGCATGACGCCTGTGGGATAGGTTTATATGCTAATATAAAAGGCTTACCAACACACGATATAGTAAAAAAAGGCTTAGAAATGTTATGCCGGTTAGACCATCGTGCAGGAAAAGGCAGTGATGGCCAAACTGGAGATGGAGCAGGACTCATGGTGCAAATACCTGATGTTTTTTTTCGGGTTGTTTGCAGTCAATGGGACCTTCCAGAAAAAGGACAATATGGAGTAGGAATGTTGTTTTTTACTCAGGATGATGAGGAAAGACAGGCGATAGAACTAAAAATAAATGAGACGATTATTGCTGAAGGTCAAGAGCTAATTGGTTGGAGGACAGTTCCTACTGATAAGAGTCAGTTAAGTGAATCCGCTAGTGAAACTGCACCTGTAGTGCGACAAGTATTCATCAAGGCTAAAGACTTTCAAGACTCGCTAGCGTTCGAGCGCAAGCTATATGTCATCAGAAAACTAGTAGAGCATTGGGCACAGCAGGAAGCAAAAAAATTCTACTGTCCAAGTCTTTCTAGTCAGACAATCGTTTTTAAAGGAATGTTAACTCCTAAAGAAGTAGACGAGTTTTATGTAGATTTACAAGATGAACTTTTTACTTCTGCATTTTCTTTAGTACATTCTCGTTATAGTACAAACACATTTCCTAGCTGGGAGCGTGCTCATCCAAATCGCTACATCGTTCATAACGGGGAGATAAATACGCTTCGAGGTAATGTCAACTGGATGAAGGCCCGTGAGCAACAATTCGTTTCGGATGCCTTTGGTGATGATTTAGAAAAGCTACTTCCTGTAATTGATCCTAATGGAAGTGATTCATCTATGCTCGATAATGCATTTGAATTTTTTGTTTTAGCTGGCAGGTCACCAGCGCATACGGCGATGATGCTAATCCCAGAGCCGTGGACAGAGAATCCACACATTTCACAAGAGAAAAAAGCATTTTATGCTTACCACAGCTCTTTAATGGAACCGTGGGATGGTCCAACAGCTATTTCATTTACAAATGGAAAGCAAATTGGGGCTATTTTAGACCGCAATGGTTTACGGCCGGCACGTTATTATGTCACAAAAGATGACTATATTATTTTTTCTTCTGAGGTTGGAGTAGTTGATATTGAGGAAGAAAATATTCTTTATAAGGAACGTTTAAGCCCAGGAAGAATGCTGTTAATTGATTTGGAGCAACAAAGAATTATTTCAGACGAGGAAATAAAATCTGAAATGGCAAGAGCACAACCATATCAGCAGTGGTTAAATGATCATCAATACAAGGTAATAGCTGAGGAAGATATACAGGAAAATGTAGAGGACCTATTGTTCCGTCAAAAGGCATTTGGTTATACGTATGAGGATATACACAAATACATTCTGCCAATTGCTATAGAAGGAAAAGACCCTATTGGTTCAATGGGGAACGATACTCCGTTAGCTGTTCTATCCGATAGACCGCAATCTCTTTTCAATTATTTTAAACAGTTATTTGCGCAAGTAACTAATCCACCAATCGATTCTATCCGGGAACATATTGTTACCTCGACGATGACGTTGCTTGGTGCAGAAGGTGACTTACTTAACCCTGGAGAGCTCAATGCTCGTCGAATCTATTTGGAAACACCTGTTTTAACGAATGGACAGCTTCAATCCATAAAGGATTTGAAGGATGAAAGTTTCCGAAGTGGCACTATATATATTAATATGTTTGAAGATTTGGAAAAAGATTTAGAGAGGATCTCTAAAGAAGCAGATGAGCTAATAGATAAGAACGTATCGCTTATCATTTTGTCAGATAGATCATTAAATGTGTCACAACCGACTATACCTGTTCTGTTGGCAGCCAGTAACCTGCATCAGCACTTGCTCCGAACAGGAAACCGTACGAAGGTGAGTATAATCGTTGAATCCGGGGAAGCAAGAGAGGTCCATCAGTTTGCTGCTCTCATCGGATATGGGGTGGACGCGATTAATCCTTATCTTGCATATGCAACTATAGCGGAGGCAATCCATGATGGCCATTTAGAAAGTACCTATGACGATTCAGTTGCTAAGTATAGCAAAGGTGTAGCAGAAGGCGTCGTTAAGGTAATGTCTAAAATGGGAATATCCACAGTACAAAGCTATCGTGGAGCACAAATATTTGAAGCGATAGGTATTGGCCATGATGTCATTGAAAACTATTTCACAGGCACAATTTCCCAGCTTGGTGGAATCGGCCTGGAAACGATTCGCGAAGAAGCGATTCGAAGACATCTTTTAGCAGTAGAATCTACTGTCGATGCTTTAGATTCGGGCAGTGATTTCCAATGGAGAAGTACAGGAGAGCACCATGCGTTTAATCCTAAAACAATTCATACCCTTCAATGGGCAACGCGACGAGGAGACTATGGACTTTATCGTCAGTATGCAGAAATGGCAAATGAAGAGAGAATCGGCTTTTTAAGAAATCTTCTTACTTTTAAAAAAGGGTCGAAAAAGATTCCACTAGATGAAGTAGAATCAGTGGATTCCATTGTAAAGAGATTTAAGACAGGTGCGATGTCATTTGGTTCATTAAGCCAAGAAGCTCATGAAACGCTAGCGATCGCGATGAATCGTCTTGGAGGGAAAAGTAACAGTGGAGAGGGCGGAGAAGATCCGAATCGATATGTGTTAGATACCAATGGAGATAATCGTCGCAGCTCTATTAAACAAATTGCTTCCGGCCGTTTTGGAGTAAACAGCCACTACTTGGTTGAAGCCGATGAGCTTCAGATTAAAATGGCTCAAGGAGCAAAGCCGGGTGAAGGCGGTCAGCTTCCAGGCAATAAAGTATACCCATGGGTAGCAGATGTCAGAGGCTCGACGACAGGGGTAGGTTTAATATCTCCACCTCCCCATCATGATATCTATTCCATTGAGGATATGGCCCAACTCATTCATGACTTAAAAAATGCAAATCGCTCAGCTAGGATTAGTGTTAAGCTAGTTGCAAAATCTGGCGTAGGAACAATTGCTGCGGGTGTTGCTAAAGGTGCAGCGGATGTAATTGTAGTAAGTGGGTACGATGGTGGAACGGGAGCGTCTCCGAAAACAAGTATTAAACATACAGGATTACCTTGGGAGTTAGGCCTTGCGGAAGCTCATCAAACATTAATGCTAAATGGGCTGCGAAATAAAGTAGTACTTGAAACAGATGGCAAACTCATGACTGGTAAGGATGTCGTTATGGCTGCCTTGTTAGGAGCAGAAGAATTTGGTTTTGCAACAGCTCCCCTAATTGTACTTGGATGTGTAATGATGCGTGCTTGCCATATGGATACATGTCCGGTTGGAATTGCAACACAAAATCCAGAGCTAAGAGATAAGTTTAGTGGGTCTGCGGACTATGTTGTAAACTTCATGAAGTTTGTAGCAGAGGAAGTAAGAGAGTATATGGCTTTACTGGGTATTCGAACTGTAGATGAATTGGTTGGTAGAACGGATCTATTAGAAGTTAGCGAGCGAGCGAAGGCTCATTGGAAAGCGCAGCAATTAGATCTATCTGTATTGCTTTATCAAGTGAGTGGGGACCGTACTTGCAAACAAGCTCAAGACCATCAGCTTGAAAAGTCATTTGATATCAGAGAGTTACTGCCACAAGTAGAAAAAGCTATCATTCATAAAACGAAGGTAGATTTAAACTACACCATTGCTAATACTGATCGAGTTGTAGGAACTATTATAGGGAGTGAAATCTCTAAGAAATACGGAGCAAGCGGCTTACCTGATGACTCGATTACTCTACGCTTTAAAGGTGCGGCAGGTCAAAGCTTTGGAGCATATATCCCACAAGGAATGACAATGTTTGTGAACGGGGATGTAAATGACTATTTTGGTAAAGGAATTTCAGGCGGGAAGCTTGTAGTTACTTCTCCGTTATCGGGAACAGCAGAACAAAATGTTATAGCTGGTAACGTTGCATTATACGGAGCAACTAATGGTTCCGTATTCATTAACGGTCGTGCTGGAGAACGTTTTGCAGTGAGAAATAGTGGAGCCGATGTTGTCGTTGAAGGAATCGGAGATCATGGCTGTGAATACATGACAGGTGGTAGAGCAGTTATTCTAGGTGATGTAGGCAAAAATTTTGGAGCAGGTATGTCTGGTGGTATTGCCTACGTGCTAGTGGATGATATAGAAGGATTCAAGTTTAAATGTAATATGGAAATGATTGGTTTTGAGAAACTTCAGTCTAAAGAAGAGATTCATAGTGTAAGGCAGCTAATCATGGATCATTATTATTATACAAGAAGCACAAAGGCTATGAATATCTTGGACAAATGGGAAGATACAGTTCACAAATTCGTAAAGGTTGTACCTAACGACTATAAAAAGATGCTAGAAAGAATTGCAACATTTAAAAATGAAGGACTGACGACAGACGAGGCAGCGATGAAGGCATTCCTATCAACATCTACAAAAAAAGTAGAAAAGAAACCTACGCTTCTGAAGTGATAATAGTCTATAAAACATTTGCTCCTGTGGAGAAAAATAAGAGCCATTTTAAGGAAAGGAGGAGTTTCAATATGGGTAAACCAACTGGGTTTATAGAATATAAACGAGAAAAAGCCAAGGAAGTAGCTCCTCTTAAGCGTATAAAAAACTGGGAGGAATATGCATCCAAACTTTCGGACGAATCTCTTCGTAAACAAGGTGCAAGATGTATGGATTGCGGAACTCCATTTTGCCATATGGGTATTGAGATAAGAGGTGCGACAGCTGGGTGCCCAATTAATAACCTAATACCAGAATGGAACGATTTAGTTTATCGAGGGAAGTGGCAGGAAGCTTTAGAGCGATTATTAATGACCAATAACTTTCCGGAGTTTACTGGACGTGTTTGTCCAGCCCCTTGTGAAGGATCGTGTACGTTAGCTATTACAGATCCAGCAGTTTCTATCAAGAATATAGAAAGAACAATTATAGACAAAGGGTTTGAAAATGGATGGATTACACCTCGAATTCCTTCTGTTCGAACTGGTAAAAAAATAGCTATTATTGGTTCCGGTCCAGCAGGTTTGGCAAGTGCAGATAATTTAAATCAAGCAGGGCACTCGGTTACTGTGTATGAAAGAGCTGATCGTGCAGGAGGTCTCCTCATGTATGGCATTCCAAATATGAAGCTGGAAAAAGAAATAGTTGAGAGAAGAGTTCACCTGCTTCAGCAGGAGGGTATCGACTTCGTATTAAACACAGAGGTCGGTAAGGATATCACTGCAGATGAGCTAAAGCTTCAATACGACGCAATTATCTTATGTATTGGTGCACAGAAACAGCGCGCCCTCCACATGGATGGAAGTGATGCAGATGGAGTTTATATGGCGATGGACTATTTGACTTCCACAACCAAAAGTTTATTAGATTCAAACTTCGCAGACGGTCAGTTTATTAATACAAAGGGGAAGGACGTCATTGTGATTGGTGGTGGTGACACTGGAGCAGACTGTGTGGCAACAGCTATACGTCAAAATTGTAGAAGTGTCGTACAATTCGGTAAGCATCCACAGCTACCTGCAGTGCGAGCAGCGGATAACCAATGGCCTACAGACCCAAATATTTATAAATTGGAATATGCATATGAGGAAGCCAATGCAAAATACGGCAAGGATCCACGGGAGTACTTAATTCAAACAAAAAAGATGATCAAAGATAAAGATGGCAAGCTGAAAGAGCTTCATACCGTTCAAATGGAAAAAATATTAGGGGAAGATGGTTTCTACTTTTTTAAAGAAGTTCCAGGATCTGAGAAAGTATGGCCTGCACAATTTGTTTTTGTTGCGATAGGCTTTGAAGGTCCAGAAACTCCTTTGGCGGACCAGTTTGGTGTAAAGGTGTTAAACAAACGTATCGTTGCCTCGGCTAAAGATTATACAACGAATGTGAAAGGTGTATTTGCAGCAGGAGACGCTAGGAAGGGTCAAAGCTTGATTGTCTGGGCGATTAAAGAAGGGCAAGAGGTTGCTAAAAGAGTAAATGATTTCGTTATAAATAAATCGTTTGTAAACTAATTATTGGGCGAGAGACTACTTGATAGATCTCTCGTTTTTTCTTTATTCTATTGTGCTATCGTATTAGCATACTAAAGTTTTTCTTTTATTTTCTGTCAACTGATGGCATAATAAAAAGTAAGAGATAGAAGAGGGGGAACAGCATGATTGGCATAATAGATTATGGAGCAGGGAATTTACATAGTGTGGTTAAGGCAATTACTCGCCTTGGTTATCAGATTAAGCTTATCACCAAACCTAGCGAGCACGATGATGAAATAGAAAAGCTAATCCTACCTGGTGTGGGAAATGCCAAGGTGGCCATGGATGTTTTAAATGAGACAGGCTTAAGTGACTATTTGCGGGCAGAAGTTGATAAGGGGACACCTCTTTTAGGAATTTGCTTAGGAATGCAGCTTCTTTTAGAAACGAGTGAGGAAGGTAATGTTCCGTGCTTAGGGTTTCTACCAGGAACAGTCCCTTTGTTTGGTGAAGAGGCGCAAAAAGTTCCACATATGGGTTGGAATCAAGTGCAGGATGTGCAAAAACATTTCTTGTTTCAAGATATTCCAGATAACGCGGACTTCTATTTTGTTCATTCCTATTATGCACAGCCTAGCATAGAGGATCACATAATCGGTGTGACAAATTATGGACCTGACTTTGCATGTGCGATAGGAAATTCCCAGGTGATGGGTGTACAATTCCATCCAGAAAAAAGCGGTAAACACGGCATTCAATTGCTAGACAATTACTGCAAGCAAGGAGTTGACGAGCATGCTTAGAAAACGAATTGTTCCTGCAATAGATGTTTTAGGAGATAAAGCAGTAAAATATGTTCAATTTAGAAATCCTACGATAATTGGTGACCCAGCAGAGCTAGGGAAGAAATATTCAGAGGATGGCGCGGATGAGTTGATCTATCTGGATACTACTGCTTCGTTAAAAAACCAAGACTTAAAGATAGATTGGATTCGTCGAGTCGCAGAGCAAGTTTACATACCTTTTTCGGTAATTGGCGGTGTTAGAACGATAGATGACTTTAAAAGGTTGCTTCGCGCTGGAGCAGATAAGGTAGGGGTCAACTCCGCTGCTGTACAGCGACCAGAGCTTTTAAGAGAAGCGGCAGATATATTCGGTAAGCAATGTGTGGTGCTAGGGCTTGATGCCATGCCAATTTATAATGATAACAATGAAATTATCAGATGGGAAGTATATACACATTCCGGACACGAGAAAACGGGAATGGACGTAGTAGAGTGGGCACAGCAAGCAACTGAACTTGGAGCAGGAGAGATTATTTGTACAAGTATTCATAAGGACGGTATGAAAAATGGCTATGATGTGGAGCTTATTAAGCTGCTATCTGAAAAAGTGAATGTGCCAATTATTGCTTCTGGTGGAGCTGGTACTTTAGATCATATCGAAGAAGTGTTTAAAGATGGAAAAGCAGATGCAGCTTTAGTAGCCTCGATGATCCACTATGGAGACTATACTATTTCGGAGATTAAAGATTATCTACATGAAAAGAAAATTAATGTGAGAATGTAAATGGTGATTACCTGCTGGAGAGAAATCTCAGCAGGTTTTTTTGATATATTCATATCGTTAGATTGGTATAAATTTGACAATCGGTCGGTTCTTAAAGAAAATCGGTCGATAACCAGGTATAATCGGTCGGTTCCAAACAATAATCGGACGGTTTTCCCACATAATCGGACGGTTCTCATCCAATAAAAAGCTATCTAACCCTATGGGGTCAGATAGCTTTTATAAATTGGAGTTGTATGAAGCTTGTCTATCTCAGTATCTCCCAGCCGCGTTGTTGTGCGACACTTAATAGTTTTTCTTCAGGCTTTACAGCGACAGGATTGCCGACTAATTCAAGGACGGGTAGATCTGAATAGCTATCTCCGTATGCATAGCTGTTTTCCCAATCTATTTCTTGTCCTTCTAGTCTTTCTAGTAGCTTTTTCGTCTTCATCACGCCATTTACATGCTCTAGTGGAGACTTTGTATACACATAGTTATCTTTATATATGATTTCCGTTCCGATGATATCGGTAAATGTAATTCCTTCTGTGACACGTTCTAAAAATTGGGTGTAAGCACCTGAGACTAGATAAATATGTACATTTTCTTGCTGGTGAGCATTCAATTTTTCTAAAACCTTTTTATTGAAGCTTTGCTGCATTTGCTCTTTTAATTCGTCAAAGTATTGATACATCTCATCTTGTGTTCTTCCTTCAAAAGCCTCTAGATATAATTGCATGGACCGTTTTCTCATACTAGTAGTTGGATAAAGCTTAAGTTTATTGGCAATATAAGGCGGGACGATGGATCTATAAAAACGTTTATATTGCGGATGATAGGTCGGGTGCACCTTTAAGTGATTCATTAGCAGCTTGAAAGTCTCTTCCTCATATAACGTTCCATCAAAATCAAAAATAGCAACTTGCATATCTATCTTCACCTTTTCATTAATAGCTTTATTTTATTATACTGGAAAAGGGTGAGGAAAGACAAAATACTATTAAGAAATAAACGCTTTCTGTCCTTAAGGGGAACAGAAAGCGCCTATTTAGGTTACTATTGCATTTTGTACATTGGACCTTGAGCAGTACCGTACGCGTTTAAGATTTGCTCCATAGTTTGTTCTTCGAAGCGAGGTACTTGATAATACCCATGCTTGTTTTGATAAATGGAAAGCTCGTAAGCCATCTCAATACAGTTAGGGATTGAATCCTGAAGGACTCTTCGCACAACTGGGTTAGTAGCTTCTAGCGCTGCAGGAACCTTACCAGCAGCTCCAGCTTTAGCAGAGCTTAACAAATAACCGGATATCATTTCGTCATTTATCTCTGAAGCACTTTGGATAGGTTTTTTAGGTTGTGATGACGGTTTTAGACCATAAGTAAAATCATTTTGCGTGGCCATCTTATAAGATGCAGTGCGATGTGAAGGGTCTTTCCCAGTTTTAAAGCATTCCACCAGCATATTATACTCGTCTAAAGCAAAAGCATACTGACGGTCTAGAATGCTTAATAATTCCTGATCCTTCACGTGTGGACGTAAAATGGTGCTCAAGTTTAATGCACCGATTGCTGCAGACAATACCTCATGTACATCCATTAATTCGTGCGCACCATGATTAAAATGAGGTACAACCGTTTGCCCATTCATCGTTTCACTGTGATTTTGACTGTATGTGTTATCCAATCTATTCTCCTCCTCCATTAAGATGTATTGAAACATCTAAATTAGTGTGAACAGAACAAACAAAAATATGTATGCACGCTAAGTTAAAAGAAAGTGTTACAGGTGCCAGGCACCTGTAACACTTTTGAAATAAAATAACCGTGATTTTTAAGGATCACGATTATGCATGCATTTAGTTTTCGGTCGAAGCTACTAATGAGAACAGGAAACGATATAAAAACTGGTATGTTTCTTCTATTGTATAATTTGTGTCAAAATCGTCAATATAATTTAAAGGTAGATTGACTTCCCACAAGCCATCTCCAGCAGAGAACATGACACTGTAATTCATTGCTTTTCCATCAAAATGTTCATTCAAATATGCTTTTACTGCATCTCCATATTTTTTTTGAAGGGATAGTCCGAACATAGCTGTATATACTTCAAATACTTCATCGTACTCAAAGGCGATAGCGTCTACACTTAATGTTTCGAAATGAGGAGTCTCTAAGTACATAAACTCGTTCATTTTTTCTTTAAAATGAGTAATAGGAGTTTTTAAAAAGGCGTTAGATTCTTTTGAGATTAATTCCTCTGTTTCTTTAACGAATCTTTCAATGATGGCATTTTCAAATAGTTTGTCGCTTTCTATTATGGATATACTGGCAGTTTCCGATAAAAGTTCATTAGTTAGAGCATAGTCATGCTCTTCTTTTGTCAGTGAGATATGTTCTCCTGCAATTTCCGTGATTTTTTGAGTTAGTTTCTTTTTTATCATATATAATCGTTCCTTTCTTCATCTGCAATTACTTGTAAGTCGTATGCGTCAATACTAATTATAGGGTAGTTATTATTTTCTGCATAACTTTGAGCAAGTTTTTTTATAAATTTTGGTGAACCTTCATTTTCGTCATCATAAATGATTAACATGGCATCCGTATTTCTAATGAGAAATTTATTTTTTTCGATAAATTGCCACGGCGCTTCATAAGGCTTTTTTGTCACGCTCGTATGAAAATCAGCAAGTGCAATAAGCCTATGATAGTTTTCCTGCTTTTGCTCATTCCAATTTTTCTCTTGTTCCAGGAATGGTGTAATAATAGAATATTTTAACTGGGGAAATTCCTTTTTTAGCTCCACTACTAGCTCTGCTGCCCATGTCTCCACACCTAGCTGTCCACTAAGAATAACCCATTCCAGTCCTTCATCTAGGAGAGCACGCATTTGATTCTCAATCGCTTTTTTTATAATAGGAATTCCAGGATGGCTATCATTAAATATCCCTAATTCATGGGCTTTATACCCAGTTACCAAAAGTCTTTTAATCATTTTCTCTTCCTTTTCTTAAGTTATTGAGTAATGTGACCATATACTACATTTTCTCATAAACTAATATGAATGCAAAGAAGGGATGATGGAAGTTGAATGAAAGAAGTAGCGTGGAGTTTGTAAGTCCATTTGATGGTTATGTATTCCAAGCAGCAGAAAGTTTAATAGGCACTAATATTGCAGTGCAAACGACTAAAAATATCCTTCAAGGAAAATTGACAGCAGTCGCTCCAGATCATCTTGTCGTAAATGTAGGTGGAGTTCCTTTTTATGTACGTATACAAGCTATCGTTTGGATTTCTCCGAACATATCTAAATGAAAGGATGGTTGATTGTTTAATAGAGTAGATAAATTGTTGATTGAATTGCCCAATTTAGAATATGGAGATGCAAATGCGGCTTCCGCTGTGCAGGAGCTCTTAGGTGGAAAATTTGGTGAAATGTCGACACTTAACAACTATATGTATCAATCCTTTAACTTTCGTGGCAAAACTAAGCTAAAACCATTCTATGATTTGGTAGCCAGTATAACAGCGGAGGAATTTGGTCATGTGGAGCTCGTCTCCAATACGATAAATCTATTATATAAAGGAACTAGCTTCAGTGGAGAACCAGATGTGGCACCACTACAAGATGCCAAAAATATGCGAAACACTTATGCTTTTATAGCCAATGCTCAAACCTCCTTAGCCGGAGATTCCATGGGGAATCCTTGGAGAGGAGATTATGTATTTTCGAGTGGTAACCTAGTATTAGATCTTTTGCATAATTTCTTTTTGGAATGTGGTGCAAGAACCCATAAAATGAGAGTATATGAAATGACTGATCACCCAACTGCTAGGGAAATGATCGGATATTTATTAGTTCGCGGAGGGACGCATATTATCGCTTATGCAAAAGCCCTTGAAATAGCTACAGGTGTAGATGTAACTAAAATGTTGCCAATCCCTAACCTTGATAATCGTGCGTTTGATCAGGCACGAAAATACGAGGATTTAGGATATGGGAATGTACTTTTTACATGGAACAACGTAGGCGATTATAAAGACATTGATAAAATCTGGAAGGGTAAGAATCCTACAAGTGGGGACCAATTAATTGTGAAGGAAGGTAGTCCTAAAGGCTATAAAATTCCTGAATTAGAATCTCTCCCGGAAGAATTCGCTCCTGGTATCGGTCCAGAGGAATTCCAAGCCATTGCCAAACGATTAATGTCTAAAATGTAAACTGACATACAGTTAGGGAATAAGGATGCTTCAGAAAAACAAATGGCTAAAGGGTGTCATACATTGTATCGGCATTCTACCTTGAGCATACCGGTATGTCGAACAAAACTGGAACAAACATTATATAAAAATAAATAAATACTAATTTTTTCCTAAATGTGTTTGTACCATGTACCGATCATTTGATAGACACAAAAACCCCCATTTTCATAGAACGGGGGTTTTCATTATTTGTTTGATTGTTCATCTAATCTCGTTATTCTTTCGTAACCATCATGTGCTGGAGCTCTTTCATATTACGAACACCAGCCAAGGAGATAGAAACCTTTGTCTCTTGCAGGAGATTCTCTAGGACTCTTTCTACACCTAGTTGTCCTCCAGCAGCTAGCCCCCAAACGAAGGGGCGACCGATACATACAGCAGAGGCACCAAGAGCTAGAGCCTTTACAGCATCAGAGCCTCGTCTAATACCACTGTCAAATAAAACAGGAATTCTTCCATCAATAGCTTCTACAATACCAGGAAGTGCATCAATACTGGCAATAACGCCATCCAGTTGCCGTCCACCGTGGTTAGAGACAATGATGCCGTCTATTCCTTGTTCAACTGCTAGCTTGGCATCCTCTGGATGGAGGAGCCCTTTAATCAAAATTGGGAGGGAAACGTGGTTCCTTAGCTCAGCAATATCATTCCAGTTCAAGGTAGGATGATATATATTCTCTAAAATACTATCAACGATAGCCTCCTGAGAATGCTCTGGTAAAGCAGCCATAAAAACAGGGTCTGAAGCATAATTACCTTGGCCAAAGCCGCGCTTTAAAGGAGAGAACTGGTTGCGAATATCTTCTTCTCGCCAACCGAGCATCACCGTGTCTACTGTCAGGACAATTGCTTCATAGCCGGCAGCTTCTGCACGTTTAGCCATACTAAACGCTATCTCTTTGTTAGATGACCAGTATAGCTGGAACCATTTAGAGCTTCCGGGAGTTGCGGCAGCAATCTCTTCAATAGAAAAACTTGACACAGTACTTTGTATGTAAGGAAACTCATAATTAGCTGCAGCCTTTGCCACAGCAATTTCTCCATCTTCATGTGCAATTTTATTTACTCCAACTGGAGCGATGAAGAGGGGGTGAGGATACGTTTTACCAAGTATTGTTACTTCGGTATTTAGGGTAGATACATCATTTAAAAATCGTGGAACGATTGAGTACTTTGAAAAACTATTTATATTTTTTCGATAGGTTTCTTCTCCACCAGCAGATGATCGAATATAACCAAAGGGACCAGCCTCTAATGTTTCTTTTGCAGCCTTCTCCAATTCGTTAAAGTCAATTGGGTACTGTTCATTATTCTCTATATTGCCTAATAGTAGGTCATTGTTTTTAGCGTTACTCAACGTTTTCACCTCTCATGGAGTGCTAGTTTAAAACTTTCTTTATAGGAATGGATTTAATAATTAGTCCTTTTTTAATCTGGCAGCTAATCGGTTGCCGAGAGACTGAATGCCTTGAACTAAAATAATTAAGATAACCACTATGACATACATAACGTCCGTTTCATAACGTAAATGTCCATAACGATAAGCTAAATCTCCTAAACCACCAGCGCCGACCATGCCAGCCATAGCAGTTGCTCCTATTAATCCCACCGTTGCAATTGTTAATCCTAATATGATAGATGGTCGTGCCTCTCGCAGCAGCACATGCCATATAATGAACCGTGTTTTGATCCCCATGGCTGTATAAGCTTCAATTACTCCATTTTGAACTTCCAAAAGGGCGGACTCCATCAGACGGGCGATGTAGGGCGCAGTATAAATAACTAGCGGAACGATAACACCTTTCACACCGATGGTCGTACCTACAAGGAATTTCGTAAATGGTAGGATAAAAAATAATAGAATGATAAATGGTATAGAACGAATAACATTTATGAGAAGGTTACTTAACTGGTATACGATTGCATTTTGTAATGCTTGCCCAGGTCTCGTTAAAACAATCAGTATACCTAAGGGAATACCGATTAGGATGGAGATTAATAAAGAAATCCCTACCATTTGGAACGTTTCTATGGTGGCTTTTCCGATTAATGGGAGCCATTGATTGGTAAATTGTTCAATCCCACTCATGAGTGCACCTCCAAGTTTTCTGTCTCTACACCGCGTTCGTTTAGAAATTGGATTGCAGACTGTACTTGGTCCGGATCTCCGACTAAATGGATGACGATATTACCCACAATTCCATTTTTCAACTCGATGATATTGGCGGTTAATATATTAGGCTGGACTTCAAATCTTTGGCTAACCTCTGCTAATAAGGGCTTACCAGTGCTCTCTCCAACGAAAGTTAAACGTGTAACAGCACCTGTTACATGGAGCTGAGAAATTAGAGACGGGGATAGATTTCGTTGACTGATTGTGCTTAAAAACTTCTTTGTTGTTGGATGCTTTGGCTTTGTAAAAAGGTTAATCGCAGTGTTTGCTTCGACAACTTCTCCTTTTTCCATTACATACACATGATCACAAATTTTTTGAATGACATTCATCTCATGAGTAATTAGTAGAATAGTGATACCCAGCTCTTTATTTATTTTTAATAGCAAATCCAAAATGGAATCAGTAGTTTCAGGATCCAATGCACTTGTTGCTTCATCGCTTAATAGTACTTCGGGTTCCTGTGCAAGGGCTCTAGCTATTGCGACGCGTTGTTTTTGCCCTCCTGAAAGCTGGTTTGGGTAGCTTTTATACTTATCAGATAAACCAACTATTTCTAAGTACTTTTCTACTCTATTTTTTACTTCTGTTTTATCATAGCCGAGTAGCTTTAATGGAATGGCAATATTATCATAAACAGTTGCTGTTTTTAGAAGATTAAATCCTTGAAAGATCATTCCTATTTTATTTCGTACCATACGTAGCTTCGCCGGGGGGAGGGGGGTAATGTTATTGCCGTTTATGTATACTTTTCCAGATGTTGGTTTCTCTAATAGATTTACACAGCGAATGAGTGTGCTTTTCCCTGCACCGCTATAGCCTATAACCCCATGAATTTCACCTTTTTTTACGTGTATGCTTACATTATTAACAGCCTTTACCGTACTACTTTTACTGCTGAACTCTTTTGTGATATTTTCTAAAACTATCATGAATGATCTTCCTTTCTAAAGAAACGCCGGCAGAGCTAGAAGCCTGCGTTTTTCTTGATGTCTAGCTTCGGCGCCTTGCCCCTCGGGATCAAATGGGAAAATACTCCGGTGGCTGTGGATCTGCCTCCTCGCATTTTCCCATTTGCCTGTCGGGGCAGGGATAGGCGCCTGTGCTTTTCTAATTTACCAACCTGCTAGTGCGGAGCCTTGGAATTCTTCTTCAATAAATTCTCTAACTTCGTCGGAATGGTATGCTTTAATGAATTTTTGGATGACAGGATCATTTTCGTTTTCCTTACGAACAACAATATGGTTAACGTATGGGGAATCAGCTGACTCTAACAAAATTGATTCTTCTCCAGGGTTAATACCAGCTTCTAAAGCATAATTGGAATTGATTGCTGCAGCATCGACCTCACTAAGCTGTTTTACTATTTGCGCTGCCTCTAATTCAACGAATTCAAGGTTTTTAGGGTTTTCTTCAATGTCATGAATAGAAGCATTTCCTTTTTTACCTTCTTTCACTTTGATAAAACCATTTACTTCTAATATGTCTAAAGCTCGTGCACCTTGTGTTGGATCATTCGGTAGTCCAAAGGTAGCTCCATCTGGTAGTTCATCGAAGGATGAATACTTTTCAGAATAAACGCCCATTGGAAGTAAAATAGTCTCAGCGACTGGTACTAGCTCTGTATCATTATTTTCGTTAAATGAGTCAAGAAAAGGTAGAGTTTGATAACTGTTTGCGTCCAAGCTGCCTTCATCAAGTGCTGTGTTTGGAAGTACGAAATCTGAAAAAGCCTTAATCTCAATTTCTAGTCCATCACGTGCTGCAATTTCAGCAACAACCTCAGTAACTTGTTCATGTGGACCTGACGTAACGCCAACAACTAATTTATTTTCATCTAATGGTCCTGATGTAGCATCATTACCACAAGCCGAGAGCAACCCTGTTAATAAAACTCCTGATAACACTAAGCTAAATTTCTTCATTGTAATTCCTCCTGAATATGTATTAATAAAAACGAATAAATATAAAAGCCTCTCTTTCAAAAGAAAGAGAGGCACACAAATATGTATGGTCCTCTCTTATCTTCCAAAACAAAAATGTTTTGCAGGATTTAGCACCTTTCTATACTTTTTTAGTATAGATGGTTGCCGAGCTTCAACGGGCCAGTCCCTCAGCTACTCTTGATAAGAGATAATTTCTATTAAGTTTTTCGTTTTTACTATAGAAAAAATTTACTACACTGCTCTATTGAAGTCAATATATATTTTTATATTTTTATAATTGTTTAGAAAAATTCAAATAGAATATTATATAAATAATTATACAAAAGTGATTTATATGGAAATACTAAGATGGGAGCATTTAAAAGGTTTACATTTAGCTATATGCTTTATGTTAATGGAGATGTTAAAGGTAAGGAGAGATTTAAAAATAGGCTATGTTAAAGGTTAGGGTTGATTTATGATGCAAGAAATCTTAAAGCATAGAGTAGAATTGATTTCCGCCCCAGCCGGACGCTTTCCTCGGGGTGAGCGATAAGCCATCACCCATCGCTTACGCGCGTGGTTGTGATGTCTGGTCTGTCTCACTCATCCCGTAGCATAGCTATCAAGTTAAGAAGTTTATAAAAACCCTCGAGGTTGGTATAGAAAACTAACCAACAGGAGGTGCTTCATATGAAAAGAACTGATTTAGACGAATGGAAACTCTTAATGGAACAATTGTATAAACTGTTTTCCCCGGATATGTTGGATAGTTGGGCCAAAGAATCAGGATGGATCAAACGAAAACGAAAGCTTGATGCGTATTCATTTCTCCACATTCTTCTTTATCATTGTGGAAACCTGGCTGGCAGTTCACTACGCGAGCTAAGCCTATCATTAGAAGAAACCTGCCATATTTCTATGACTCCAGAGGCAATAAACCAACGTTTAAATAAAGAATTAATTGTATTCCTAAAAAAGTGTTTGGAACATTTTATACAAACGAAGTTAAATTATCAGTTGCCGATCAGTGACGAGCTACAAAAATTTTGTGAGAGGATCCGTATAATAGATGCGACCATCCATTCCCTTCCTTCGGATTTGAAGGAGACTTTTCCTGGCGTCTATCGAGCCGAATTAAAATGCCAACTGGAGTATGAATTCCTGACAGGACAGTTCTTGTTGGCTGACTGGAGGAACGGAAAAGAAAACGATTCCCTATACGGAAAGTATCGATTAGAGACGGTCTCACCTGGCGATTTGTTTATACAGGACTTGGGTTATTTTCATCTACCTACATTCAAAAAAATCGATGAGACAGGGGGCTATTTCGTCTCTAGAGTTCGACCAGATTGTTCTATCTATACAGGGAATCCAAACCCTCGATACCATGCCGATGGCAGGGTCGTCAAATCCTCTTTTTATCAGAAGGAATCTTTGGCAGAGCATCTGGAACAAATGGAGCGTGGCTCCATAAGGGAATGGGAGGAAGTCTTTGTCGGGTATGACTATAAATTCCCTACCCGTTTGATTTTGTATCGGCATACGGAGGAACAAGATAAAAGTGGTCAGTATAAACGTAAACATTCACGTTACCAAACAAAAGAACACGTAAGGGCGCTAGATGGGGCTACGATTATTATGACAAACCTTCCGGATATCATCCCAGCTGAGAAAGTGATGGACCTTTACCGATTGCGCTGGCAGATCGAGTTATTGTTTAAGGGATGGAAATCCAATTTCCCGACCACCTTTTATAAACAGATAAAGGAAGAACGTGTGCTATGTCATTTTTTCGCCCATTTATTATTGTTTCTAATCACAGCTACAACAACGTATCAGGCACGCTTATTCTTGCTAGAGCAATCTAGAATAGAGATAAGCATTCAAAAGGGTATTTCAGTTGCCCTACGCTTTATTCGCTTGATGTTTGAAAGCATAAAAAAATACACCAAGCTTACCAATGGGGTCCTGAAAAGGTTTCATGATGCTCTTTGTAAACATGCATTGAAAACAAAAGGGCCACCTGAAAAGGATCCATTGATTATACTCGGTGTAAACTACAGTTAGTATTCTATGCCCTGTATAGAAAGAAATTAAACTTACATTTTTTGGTTAAACTAAAAAGTGTTAATTTCATATGGTCTAATTTTCAAAAATACCAGTTCATATGAGAGTGAATGACGTAAATTTTTCTTAACTTGATAGCTATGTCATCCCGTAGGAGTCGCCGACTGGCGCTCCAATCAATAAATGGAACAGCTTTATCATCGATAAATCGCAAAAAATTTACTCGCATAAACAAAGCTTCAAAATGGTAACCAACCCCAAATTCATCATCTATTTATATTTAACAGACATTTGAAAGTACCTTTGTTTATGCAGTCACTATAAAAAAGAATGGTTAGTCAAAACGAACCCATATCTTTAACAAAGCTTAAAAATACAAAAAAAGTGAGCTGGAAATGTATCTCCAAGCTCACTTTTTATGTGCATTTTTTTATTAAAGCCCCGACAAAAAAAGCTTCTTCGGTGACTATTTTAATTCAGTAATGCAAGTTTTGCTCTAGATGGAGTTTCATACTTTACAGTAACTCCATTTAACATGGTATTGTTTTGTACAATATAATACCCACCACCTAGACCATACATGGGAACATATCCATCAAGTGGTTGTTTAGCTGAATACACACGGAATTCTTCGTTAGGCATTAATTGTCGGATAGGTTCAAGACCAGGTTCGCCACCATCAACACTATTAATTACTTTAAATAAAGTAGTTTCCTTAAGGATTGTAACCTTTCCGATTTGACCTGCTTTAAGTTCCGTTTTTCCCCACATAACTTTTGTAGAAGAATCTACTAATAATGCAAGTTTTGCTTTAGAAGGCGTTTCATACTTCAAAGCACTGTACATATTGACAAACAATCCGTCCCCTAGACCGTATTCTCCTCCGTATATATCTGTACGGAATGTATAGACACGATACTCTCCACCTGCTGGTAACACTTTTCCTCTAGAGCCATCCGCCTTATATGTTGCCACATCTGCGTAAAGTGTTACTTTACCAATCTGACCTTTTTTTAATTCCGTTTTCCCCCACATAACTTGTGTTGATGAAGCTTCTGATGTGATAGTGAAGGAAAACATCGCTACTAAAGTAAATACAATCGCTATAAAAATATTTTTTTTCATTTTTTACCTCCTACAATAATTAACCAATTGTAACATAAATTACATTCATATTTTAAAATAAATTAATATATAGGCTTTGAGTTCATTAAACTAGCCTCGAGCGTTAGTTTAAATACATTCTTTCACAAACTATTTAATACCATTTTACATAAATCTACCTTTGCCTTTAACATAGCCATTTTCATTTTAAATAACTTTTGCAAGAAGTTTTAAGTAAACTTTCAAAATAAAATACTGGTTATTTTAAAAGGAGAAACTGATTTATTAAAAAAGCTGTAGCTTTTCTATTCTTTCTACAGCTTCGACGAGTCGATCCTCATCCACTAATAACCCCACCCTTACATAACCTTCTCCATGCTTACCGAAGCCGTTTCCAGCAGCGACTGCAACATCAGCTTTTTCTAAAAGAAGGTCTGCAAATTCCTCGCTCGTATAGCCATTTGGAACTGGAAGCCAAGCGAAGAAAGAGCCTTCTGGAGCTTTTACGTTCCAACCAATTTTTCTACATGCCTCTATGAAAATGTTTCTTCTTTTTTCATAAAGTGCTACTAATTCGTCCACACATTCTTGAGAGCCATTTAATGCTTCGGCTGCTGCAGACTGAACCGCGGGAAAGAGACTGACAAAAAGATGGTCTTGTATAATATTGATAGCTTCAATGATTTGAGAATTACCGACTGCAAAACCTACACGCCATCCAGCCATATTGTAGGTTTTAGAGAGTGTATACATTTCAATACCGATTTCCTTTGCGCCTTTTGCTTCTAAAAAGCTAACTGGTTTCTTTCCATCAAACCCAATACCTCCATACGCAAAATCATGTACAACGGCTATATCATTTTCCTTCGCTAAATCTACCGTTTCTTGAAAAAATTCTGCAGTGGCAGAAGCTCCAGTTGGGTTATTAGGATAATTCAAATACATCAGTTTCGCAGCTTCTTTTTGTTTTGTAGAAAGCTGCTCGTAATCTGGAAGAAAGCCATTTTCCTCTAATAGTGGCATTGTTTCAAATTGTACATTGGCTAGCCCAATACCTGATAAGTAATCTGGATAACCAGGATCTGGAAGAAGCATTAACTCGTTATCATTCATCAAAGCTAGAGGCAGTTCAACCAAACCAATTTTAGTTCCAAATAAAATAGCGACTTCTGTATTAGAATCCAAATTTACGTTGTATTCGCGTGCATAAAAATCTACTGCTGCTTGCTTCAACTCATTTATTCCTCTGAATGGAGAATATTTGTGAGATTGAGGGTTTTTAGCAGCACTTGATAATGCTTTTACAATATGATCCGGTGTAGGCTGGTCGGGATTACCTTGTCCAAGATTTATTACATCTCTTCCTTCTGCCACAGCCTTTGCAACTTTTTGTACTAATGTTGCAAAAAACTGGGGAGGAAGATTTTTTAAACGATCAGAAAATTCCATGGGCAATACCTCTTTTTCTAAATAGTTGCATATATTAGTCAAATCTTATAACCTTTTTAGTATTATGTCTAGAGGTGGTGTCGGTATGAAAATTGCTTGTGTTCAGTTAGATATAGCATTTGGTAATCCTAAAGAAAATTTTGAAACCGTTGAAAGAAAGATTAGAGAGGCTGCAAAGCAAGAAGCTAAACTAATTATTTTACCCGAAATGTGGAACACAGGGTATGATTTGACTAGATTAGAAGAAATAGCTGATAAAGAGGGGAACGACACAAAGAAATTATTAACCAAGCTAGCGAAGGAATTGCATATTCATATTATCGGTGGCTCTGTCTCTACAAAGAAGGATTCCCAATTTTATAATACGATGTATATTGTAAATGATTCTGGAGATATCATAACGGAGTACGATAAGGCCCACTTATTTAAGCTAATGGATGAACATTTGTATTTAAAAGCAGGAAACAAGAAAAACTTATTCGAAATCGAGAATATAACGATGGCAGGTGTTATATGCTATGATCTTCGCTTTCCTGAATGGTTTCGTGCCCATTCTTTACTAGGAGCCAAGGTAATATTTGTTCCTGCACAGTGGCCAGCAGCCCGGATTGATCATTGGAAAATTCTTCTGCAGGCAAGAGCAATCGAAAATCAATGCTATATAGTGGCAGTAAACAGAGTCGGCGACGATCCAAACAATCAATTCAATGGTAACTCTATGGTGATTGCCCCTTGGGGAGAAATAGTATGGTTAGGTAATGAGGAGGAAACTACCGGTCTAGTAGATATTGATTTAAATCTCGTAGAAGAAGTAAGAGGTAGAATTCCAGTCTTTCAAGATAGGAGAGAATCATTATATAAATAATAATATTTATTTTTGAAAACTCTATATTTAAGTTGACTGATAGTTTGCTTTTTTGTATGGTTTGTTAAAGGGGGAGAAATAATGACAGAACACAAAATTGCTATACAGGATGAGTATCCGGATGATTTTGCTTGGTGTTATGGATGTGGTCGTTTAAATGAAGAGGGGTATCATTTAAAGACATATTGGAATGGAGAGCAAACAGAAACAATTTATCAACCTAGAGAAGAACATACTGCGATTCCAGGGTTTGTATATGGTGGATTAATAGGGGCTTTGGTAGATTGTCACGGAACCGGTTCAGCTTCACTTGCTCTTCACCGAAAAAATGGTTTTGAGCCTGGAAGTGGCGAAGCGCCTCCAAGATTTGTGACAGGCTCTCTTCACGTAGATTTTTTAAAGCCGACTCCTCAAAAGGTTGAGCTTAAGGCTATCGGTACGGTGGAAGAAATACATCCGAAAAAGTGGAAGGTGACTTCTGAGGTATTTGCTGGAGACGTCCTTTGTGCTAAAGGGGAAGTAATTGCTGTTGTCATGCCTGCAACATTTACAAATAAATAAATAAATAGAATGCTAAACACAGGATTATTTTTCCTGTGTTTTTTTGCGATTATCGTTTCTAAAGATAGGCATCTATTTTGCTTTTTTTGCTAAGAATAGAAATGACGGTTGTGATTTTTGTACAAACAAATTCCAACTTTTTTTCATATTAATATAAATAGAGGTGGTTTAAATGAAAGTAGAACTGATAGCAGTTATTTTAGCTGTTATGTCCTATACATTTTCTGAGCTTGAAGTTGATAATGACATATTGATAATTATCCTTGTTTTCGTATTGCTTTTTGACTTAATTGGTCTGGAAGAAGCTTTAAACGAATGAATTAGGGTATTCCTTTATTAAATAAGTTAAGTAAAGTTAAAAATGTATTTTTAGGGAAAATTAAAATACATATATCACCTGCAATCACTTAACGTTATGAAGGAAAATAAGTAAAATAGGAGGGGAAACAGAAATGGATACTATCTTATACTTGTTTTTTACAGGCGCGTATATAGCCTTATTTATTTGGGGCTTAATAGGCATAAATAAAAAGGATATTCCCAAGTGGACAAGTTTTATTTATCTAATTATTTTAGCGCTGATCTATGACAATGGAATTATTGGTATCGGGAAGTGGATTGGTGAAGGTCCCTTATTAGAGACCTTGAATTTAATGCGCTTTTGGACTCATGCGTTTTTAACACCGTTACTTGTGTTGTTTGCTATAGGTACTTTGAAGGAAAGTGGAATAGCTTGGGCAGAGAAAAAGTGGGTATCCCTAGTAGCTATTATTTATACGGTCATTTTAATTGGAATTGAAATTTGGCTAGAAACCTTTCAGCTAACATTAAAAGCGGAAGAGGAATATGGAGTCCTAAGGTATGTTTCTGCAGAAGAGTCCTCTGGTCCGCCAGTCATGATTCTCCTTGTGACTTTAATATTGATCGTTGCAAGTGCAATTCTTTGGAAGAAAACAAAATGGGTCATATTTTTTATAGGTGCAGTCGTAATGACTATTGGGAGTGCTGTTCCTATAGATGTAGATAGTGGGGCAGTAACTAACGCTTTTGAGTTATTTTTATTGTTTACATTAGTTTGGACTAAGAGAAGGCTAATAAAAGATAAGCTCCATTCAGATTAAAAATAAAAGGAGAAGCTATAAATCATTTACTTTCAAATATATTTGTAGCAACAGAACAATCCAATGTTTTATTGGATTGTTTTTTCGGTAATGGACAGTAATCAATTCAATGTTAGTCTTGAAGAAAGTGCTTTCACACTCAGCTAGCTGTAAAAGGCAAGAATGCTTTTCGACATTCTTGCCCAATGTAGCTCTACTAATAGAACAGCTGTGTAATATATGATTACTTATCTAGTTTCGGCTGAGTTTATGCTAGACTGCATCTACTGGAACTGGCTTCGGTGCTTCTTCTGGTTCTGGCACTTGTGTCAATACTATTATTCCGATAATAAATAAGATGATTAAGCTAAATACACCGTAAGAGGAATTCCCTGTAACTTGTGTAGTAAATCCAATTAATAAAGGTCCCATTATGGAAGCAAATTTACCGAAAATATTATAGAACCCAAAAAACTCGTTAGAATTTTCTTTTGGTATTAGCTTGCCGAAATACGATCTACTTAATGCTTGGATCCCACCTTGAGAGGTTGCTACTAGCATAGCTAAAATCCAAAAATCAGTGATAGTCTCTAAGAAAAATGCATACGTACATACAATGGTATAGACGATAATCCCTACATATAACATTTTCTTTTCAGAAAATCTAACCGCCAGCCTACCATATAGAATTGCAAATGGAGCTGCGACTACCTGGGTAACAAATAGAACAATGATTAAATCAGTAGATTTTAAGCCTAGGTCCGTACCATAGGCAGTAGACATTGAAATAATGGTTCCTACACCGTCAATGTAAAAGAAATATGCTATTAAAAATAGAAACAATGCCCGGTACTGACGAATCTCCTTAACCGTCTTTCCAAGTCGTTTAAAACTTTGTGTAATCGGATTTTTTTCTCGCTCGATATAATGAATCTGTTTTACATTTTTAAACATCGGAATAGCGAATATGATCCACCAAGCTGCGGTGATTAGGAAAGCAATGCGGCTTGCTGTGATATCTGAAATAGGAATGATATTATTGCTGGCCAAAAGAATGATGACTATACTGATTAAAAATGGGATAGCACTACCGATATATCCTAGACCGTAACCTCTAGATGATACTCGAGACATTCGCTCGTTCGTAGTGACATCAACAATGAAGCCATCATAGAAAACATTGGCTCCAGTTGCACCAAGAGCAGCAAAAGTATAGCATATTAAAAATAGATACCATTTGTCATAGGGGATAAAGGCAAGCAATGCAGTTGCTGTTACTCCTAAAAAGAAAAAGAAATAGAAAAATTTCTTTTTAAAGCCTTTATAATCGGCGATGGTACCAAGGATTGGTCCGATCATTGCTAATATAAACGTAAAAATCGCAATCGTATAACTAAGGTAAACCGTTGAATCAGCTGTATCAATGCCAGCAGCAGTAGCTGACCCTTTATAAAAAATAGGAAAAATTGCAGTAGTAATTATGATGGAATATGCGGAGCTACCCCAGTCGTAGAGAGCCCAACTATTTTCTTCCTTTGTAAACTTTTTCATCATTTTCCCCCTTCCCGTCTGATAATATTGTACATGATTTGTAACAAAGTTTGTAAAAATTTCTGAAATTTTACAACTCTTTTTTGTTCCATAATGGTGGGAAGAGAGAGGATTCCCCGTGAATAGCTTTATTTCATTTTAATTGAAATTTCGGAAACAACATAGGCTAGAGGGTCATTGCCAAACAACTGTAGTACTTGAATTACGCTTTGAGTGTCTACATCTACAGCATTTATTTCTGTTTCTTCTACTGCTTTTGCTAAAGCTTCATTCGTTGCTTGTTCCGGATAGGCAGTTTGATAAAGTGCAAAAGGGTCTACTTCATGGTTAATACACCATTGTGCAAATAATTGAATCATCATATTCTCATCTTGTTCGTATTGCTCAATCACTTTGTTTTTCATATTTACTCCTTGTTAAGTCATATTTTATGGCTTATTTGATTATATCTTTAAAAAAGTGGTTAGACAGGATTGGTTATTTAATTAGTATAATTATAGCAAAGTTCGTTAAATATAGAAGTAGTTTAAAAGCGGAAGGAGGGTGTATCAACGGTTTGTTGGAATACTACTATAAAACAAGTTGCTAATAGTTAACTATAAATTTATGTATTTTGATAAAAAAATAATAGATTAAGGGGAATGTATTAATGGCAATATTAAAAGACTATACAGAACAACCAACTTGTGAAGTTGAACTAAATATAGAATCAGTAAATGATATGAGCGTAAAATTCAACATTTGTTTCCGTTCTGGTCACAGTTTCCCTGCCGTACATTCAAAATCAATACGCTGTTTAAAAGAAGATTTCCTGGAAATGTTAAGTGATTTAAAACGACTAAATAACACATATTTAAGTATGCTAGAACATAAAGATCCAGGGTTGTGTATTTATCATATTCCTCAGTTTGGTACTTATTACTATCCTAACTATGGATTATTGGTGCCTGAGAAGGAAAGTGATTTACGTTATAGATTAATTTTTGTTTTAGATGCAGGTGAGCTGAATCATCGAATGGCAACAGAATGTGGACCCGCCTTATGTTTAATAGTTAGGATGGAACAAATTAATGAATTTGCTAACAGTTTAATTGCTCAAGTAAATACTGTTTAAGAAATAACTGATACTCACTAATGAAATAATAAGCCCCAGAAATTTTACGAGTGGTAAAATTTCTGGGGCATTTTAAATTTTTTTGCAGTATCGTTTAGCTTGTTCGTTCTTAACTTACTTGCTGTCAATTTCCTCTGTTAAGCTTTCAAGTTCATCAATAAGTGAACCAATATATGCAATTGTATCTCGGAGTGGTTCATCAGTTGTAATGTCCACACCAGCCATTTTAGCTAATTCTACTGGTGATTTAGTTCCACCAGCCTTTAATACTTCTAACCATTCGTCTACTGCCGGCTGTCCTTCGTTTAGTATACGTTTAGCAACCTGCGTGGAGATGGTTAAACCTGCACTATATGTGTATGGATATAATCCCATATAGTAATGTGGCTGTCTCATCCAAGTAAGCTCTGCTCCATCTGTTATTTCCACAGAATCTCCCCAGAATTCTTCTAAAACCTCTCGCTTGTATGCATTTAAAATTTCAGCATTTACATTTTGCCCTTGATCTACACGCTCATAAACTTTACGTTGATAAGCTGCTTCTAGTAAATGAGTAACAAAGTTATGATAATAGGTTCTAGCAACAATGGAAGATATTACCCAACGTTTAAATTTAGGGTCATCCGAACTTTTCAAAAGATGATTGGCAACTAACATTTCATTCATTGTAGAAGGCGCCTCGATAAAATATAAAGATGGACGAGAATTAAATAGATTTTGTTCTTGGTGTGCAAAATAGAAATGACCCGCATGACCAAGCTCGTGAGCGAGAACAAATACTTCATTCATTCGACTCGACCAGGATATTAAAATGTATGGGTGACTACCATATGGACTAGAACAGAAAGCGCCCGTGGATTTTCCTTCATTTTGTGCAAAGTCTACCCAGCGTTCCTTATAAGAGCGATCAACCATTTCTAAATACTTATCACCCATTACTAATAATGATTCATTAATATACTTCTTGGATTCTTCTATTGTAATAGTCGGCTCATAGTTTGGATCTAGGGCAATCTTTAAATCAGCGAAGGTCATCTTATCTAAGCCATGTACCTTTTGAAGTAATTTTGCATATTTCCTCATATGTGGTGCTAATTCTTTTGTGATTAGATCTATTTGACGGTTATATAAAGAACGATCGACTTCTTGGTCGAACAATAAATATTCAAATACCGAGTCGTATCCTCGCAGGTCAGCAGTTGTTTTTTCTTGTTGAAGCGCAATGTCATACGTTTTTGCAGTGGTATGCTGATATTCCTTCAATTTAGATGAAAAAGCTTCAAATGCTGCTCTTCGAAGAACTGTATCTGTTTCAGCTTCCCAATCATTTTCAAAGGAAACGTAGCTTAATGGATATGGTTTTCCGTTTACCTCAAAGTCAGGAAAAGAAATATCTAATAATTTAGTTGTTTCATATAAATTATAAGGTGCATCAAATGTTGGAGAGTAGGCAGCTAATACCTTTTCCACTTCTGGGTGAAGCGTATATTTCTTTCTTTCTAGTAACTTCACTAAATAGTTTTCGTAAGAAGAATCCAGCTTTGCTGCTTCCTCAAGTAACTCTGTAGGCAATTCTAATAGTTCGCTGTCAACAAAAGATGTTTGGCTAGCAACCTTGCCAGCTAATGAACTAAATTGACCGGCTCTCATTTGAGCTTCCGTATTTGACTGGTCTTCCGTAATCGCTAATCTTGCATAGCTACCTAACAAACTAAATTTCATATAAAGAGACTGATATTCCTCCAAAGCATCAATGATGACATTAGCGCTATCTAATTTCCCTTTATACTTTTCAACGAATACAGGGACATTTTTCTCTATTTCTGCGTAAGCATCTTTATATTCCTTTTCCGAAGCAAATAAATCCTCTAAGTTCCAAGTTTCTTCTATTTTAACCTCTGATCTTTTTGGTAAACTTTGTACCATTCCCATCTCTCCTTAATATTACGGATATCGAACTATAAATAATTATAACGGAACTTAATAGAAAAGTAATTATTTTTATTATATTCAGATTTATTTAATGAAGCGGCTTTTATGTAGAGCTAAGACAATGAGCATATATACTACTTTTTTTATTAATTGTTCGTGCTTAACTTTTAAAAAGGGATTATGAAATTGACACATTTAAATGATATCAAAGTTAAACTGATCAGTTTTTTGAAGTTAGTATTTCATCATTTTCAATAATAGAATTATGAAAATGATGCCATTTTTTTATTTAATATATTGATATACTAAAGATTATAAAGATTCGAATTAGTCAAATTTTTATAGACTGATTCCTATCTTTGTTTTACAATGTAATTGTATTACGAAAGGATAATTTTGGATGAAGTTAACTATAAGAAAGAGATATTAGTTCGCTTTTCAATTTCAAAATTTTCAAACAACAAAGGGGATGCATTTTATGAAAAAATCAAAGTTTGCTTCATTATTCCTAGCCTCGACCCTTCTCATTGGAGTTTTGGCAGGTTGTAATAGTGAAGGCGGTTCAGGGGATGGCGGAGATACGATTAAAATTGGTATTAATCTTGAGCTATCTGGTGGAGTTGCTTCCTACGGACAATCAGAAGACAAAGCAATTGATCTGGCTGTAGAGGAAATTAATGACGATGGTGGTATTGACGGGAAGAAAATCGAACTTGTAAAAGTAGATAATAAATCGGATGCTGGTGAAGCCACCAGTGGAGCAATTAAGCTTATTACAAAAGATAAAGTAGTCGCTATCATTGGCGCTGCAACTAGTGGTAACACTGTAGCTCAAGTAGAAGTTGCTGGAAAAAATAAAGTACCACTTATCTCTCCATCAGGCACGAGTACTACAGTAACCGTTACTGATAAGGGTAAACTAAATGAGTTTGCTTTCCGCACAGCGTTTATTGACCCATTTCAAGGAACAGTAGCAGCAAATTTTGCAGCTAATGAGTTAAAAGTTAAAAACGTAGCGATTTACGCAGATAACAGTAGTGATTATGCGAAAGGCTTAGCAGCTTCCTTTAAGAAGGATTTTGAAGCTGCAGGCGGAAAAATTGTTGCACAGGAATCTTATGTTGCTAAAGATACAGATTTCCGTTCTACATTAACAAGTCTTAAATCTAAAAATCCAGATTTCATCTTTATCCCTGGTTATTACGAGGAAGTTGGTCTTATCGTTAAGCAAGCTCGTGAAATGGGGATTACAGTACCATTGATGGGAGCAGATGGATGGGATTCACCGGATATTGTTGATTTAGCAGGGGCAGATGCATTAAATAACACATATATTATCACTGCTTATTCTTCAGAGGATCCAGATGGTAAAGCTAAAGCTTTCTCAGATAAGTTTAATGAAAAATACGGGGAAGCTCCTAACTCCTTCCACGCTTTAGGCTATGACACTGTTTATCTATTAAAGGATGCAATTGAGAGAGCAGATTCAACAGATGGAACAAAAATTAAAGAGGCATTAGAAGCAACAGATAATCTAGATCTTGTAACTGGACTTTATTCAATGGATGAGAATCACCACCCAGTGAAATCAGCAACCATTATAGAGTTCGTAGATGGAGAGCAAGTGTTTAATACAAAGGTTAATCCATAAAATATTGTTACTAATAACGGAGGGATTCATTCCCTCCTTTTCTGTGACTCTATGAAAAAAGAGGTTAGGCTTGTGCTGCCCTAAATATAAGGAGTGTAACTACATGGAATGGGTTCAACAGTTGATTAATGGTATTTCACTAGGAAGTATATATGCCTTAATCGCCCTTGGATATACAATGGTTTATGGAATTATTAAGTTAATAAACTTTGCTCATGGCGATGTATTTATGGTAGGTTCTTTCATTGGTTTCTATTCAATTACCGTATTTGGTTTAGGCTTTTTTCCCGCACTTATTATTTCAATGACTGTCTGTGCATTATTTGGTGTTCTAATAGAGCGCATTGCATATAAACGACTAAGAAATGCTACACGTATAGCGGCTTTAATTACTGCCATAGGGGTTTCTTTACTCATTGAATATGGAGTGATTTATATAAGAGGTGCTCAATCTGAGGCATACCCAGATTTCTTTAAGAAAAACTTTGAACTATTTGGTGTGCAAATAGGTATGCAGTCCATCTTAATATTGTCTGTTTCCGTTGCATTAATGATTATTCTGCAATTTATCGTACATAAAACGAAAACAGGAAAGGCAATGAGAGCTGTTTCTCATGACACAGAGGCGGCAAAATTAATGGGTATTAACGTAGACAACACAATTTCCGCAACTTTTGCAATTGGTTCAGCCCTAGCGGGTGCTGCTGGTGTTATTTTTGGAGTTTACTATACAAAGATTGACCCATTAATGGGAGTTATTCCAGGGGTAAAGGCCTTTATAGCAGCAGTATTAGGGGGAATTGGAATTATACCTGGAGCAATGGTAGGAGGTCTACTTTTAGGTGTTATTGAATCTGCTGTAAGTGCAATAGGCTTCTCTTTGTGGAGAGATGCAGCAGCATTTGTCATTCTAATATTGATACTTATCTTTAGACCATCAGGTATTTTTGGCAAAAATGCACGAGAGAAAGTGTAGGTGTATACGTATGAAGAAAACCTCTAAACAATTTTGGCTATTTGTCGTATTGGGGATAGCCATCTATGCTGTCATACAGCTTCTTATTATGAATGGGATTATAGATCAATTTTATAGTAATACAATTATTGTTATATCTATTAATATTATATTAGCCGTAAGCTTACACCTTATAATTGGGATCACCGGACAGTTTTCTATAGGGCATGCAGGCTTCTTAGCAATTGGAGCATATATTTCAGCTATTGTGACAATGAGACTTGAATTACCGTTCTTCTTAGCCATAATAATAGGTGGAATTGTTGCAGCTTTAGCTGGGTTGATCGTTGGCATTCCTAGTCTTCGCTTAAAGGGAGACTACTTAGCGATAGCAACGCTCGGCTTCGCTGAAATTATCCGTATTGTCTTTTTAAATATCGACTATGTTGGAGGAGCTTCTGGTATGCAGGTTGACCATATGACAACATGGACTACAGCATTCATCTGCTTAGCAATTACTATTTTGGTGATTGTCAATTTCACAAATTCAAGACATGGTATTGCCTCCATTTCAGTTAGGGAAAATGAAATTGCTGCAGATGCCATGGGAATAAATACGACTTATTATAAGGTAGCAGCATTTGCAATCGGTTCCTTTTTTGCTGGAGTAGCAGGCGCTCTTTACTCACATAATTTTTATATCATTCAGCCAAGTCAATTTGGTTTCTTGAAATCGTTCGATATTTTAATCTTTGTTGTTCTAGGAGGATTAGGGAGCTTATCTGGAGCCGTTTTATCAGCTATCCTATTAACCGTCGTTTCAACTTATCTACAAGGATATCCAGAAACTCGAATGATCATATACAGTCTCGTACTAATCATTGTTATGTTGTATAGACCAAAAGGATTGATGGGGACGATGGAGATTACAGATTACTTTAAAATGTGGAGAACACCAAAAGGGGGCAGTCAATATGGAAAATAAGCCTTTACTAGAGGTGATAAATGCCGGAATTCAATTTGGAGGATTGAAGGCTGTCCAAAATTTAAATATGGTTTTAAATGAGGGAGAGCTTGTAGGTTTAATAGGGCCAAACGGAGCAGGGAAAACAACGAGCTTTAACCTATTGACTGGGGTCTATGCACCTACCACTGGAGATATTATGTTTAACGGGGAAAGAATTAATGGATTAGCCCCCTTTAAAGTAACTAGGAAAGGCATAAGTAGAACCTTTCAAAATATTCGTCTGTTTAATGAATTAACTGTCTTAGAGAATGTGAAGGTTGCTTACCATTCGTTGGCTAAGCATACAATGCTCAGTTCTATATTGCGTCTTCCTTCTCATTTTAAAGGCGAGCAAGAGATGGAAGAGAAATCTATCGAATTTTTGAAGATATTTAAATTAGATAGATATAAAGATGAGCTTGCTAAAAACCTTCCTTATGGTCAACAGAGACGGTTGGAGGTTGCAAGAGCTTTAGCAGCAGGTCCTAAGCTGCTTCTACTAGATGAACCAGCTGCTGGGATGAATCCTAAAGAAACAAAAGAACTGATGGATCTTATAGGATTTATCCGGGAAAAGTTTGATTTAACTATTCTATTGATAGAACATGATATGAATCTAATAATGGGTGTCTGTGAAAGAATCTATGTTTTAGATCATGGGCAGCTATTAGCTGAAGGCACTCCTCAAGAAATACGAAATCATCCAAAGGTCATTGAGGCTTATTTGGGAGAGGAGGTTCCAAATGTCCATGCTTAAAGTAGAAAATATGGATGTGTATTATGGGAATATCCAAGCTTTACATAATATATCGTTAGAAGTGAATGAAGGAGAAATTGTTACGTTAATCGGAGCGAACGGGGCTGGAAAAAGCACGCTCCTTAAAACTCTATCTGGATTGTTAAAGCCTAAGAAAGGGAAAATCGAGTTTTTAGGTAAATCTATAACAGGGAAAGCAGCTCAAACGATAGTGAAGGCTGGTATATCTCATGTGCCAGAGGGTCGAAGAGTTTTTGCTAATCTTACTGTAGAGGAAAATCTCGAGCTAGGAGCATTTCTTCGTAAGGATAAGGCAGGCATTAATTCAGATTTAACAAAGGTTTATGAAACTTTTCCAAGATTGTTAGAAAGAAGAAAGCAGCTATCCGGAACACTCTCCGGGGGAGAACAGCAAATGCTTGCCATTGGACGTGCCATTATGGCAAAGCCTAAACTAGTGTTACTAGACGAACCGTCGATGGGATTGGCTCCGCTTATGGTTCAAACTATTTTTAAGGTCATAGAAGAAATAAATAATGACGGCACCACCGTATTATTAGTTGAACAAAATGCCCATATGGCACTTTCCATAGCTAATAGAGGATACGTTATTGAAACAGGTAAGGTAGTATTATCTGGACCTGCAAGGGAGTTACAATCGAGTGAAGAAGTTAAGCTTGCTTATTTAGGTGGTTAATAAAAGATGCTAGGAGAAAAAGTGAGCTTGGTAACTATCAAGCTCATTTTCCTTTTTATAAGGTATAAGGGATGTCAAATCTTTAACATCACACAACTTTTCGCCTATTTGAAAAAAGAATTTTTCTTCTCTTTTTCTCCATATCAATCAAAATATCTATTATCTATAGTTATTCATATATAAATAATGCTACAATGAGAAAATGTAGTAATTATATTGTATAAATTTGGAGGAAACATGATAAGAACGTTACGTTTTTGGATTTTAACTTTAATTTCATTTTCAATCATTGGCATACTGACAAGCTCACTCTTTTCAAGCTATTTAGTGACAAAAGATAGCTTGATTGATAACTCGTTGGAGCAAAATCGAGTATATTCTAAAAAGCTGGCGGAAATGTCAGAGGAGCTTTTTTCTTCTATGCAACTTAATCTTGAAGGGAGAAAAGCTGATATTATCAAGCTATTGGATAATCCGACAGAATTAACAATAGTATTGAACCAGCTGATAGTAACAAGTAAAAACTTTAACTCTGTCTCAGTTATTGATAAGAACGGTCTCGCGATAGCTACTTCTCCTAATGTAGGAATTGCTGGTACTGTTATTCAATCCGAAGGTGTTAAAGAAGCATTAGATAAGAAAGAGAATATTATTACAAAACCATATATGGCTGCGACAGGTAGATTACTAGTTCTTGTATCCACCCCGCTTTTTAATGAACAAAATGAGTACCTAGGAATGCTGAACGGAACCATCTATTTAGAAGAGGATAATTTTATACGAAACATATTAGCAGAGCATTATTCTAAAGATGGATCGTATGTTTATGTCGTAGACCATTCAGGAACGCTTATTTATCACCCTGATGAAAAGAGAATCGGAGAAATAGTAAAAAGTAATGAGATAGTAGAGAGCTTAATCAGAGGGGACAGTGGCGCAAGTATTACAGAAAATACGAAGGGTGACCTTTACGTGGCTGGATATACTTTAATAGAAGCAAGCAGATGGGGAGTAGTATCACAAACCCCTTATGCTTCAAGTATAGAGCCTCTTGCTGGAATCATATTGAAGATATTTTTATATGCACTTCCTTTTATAGTTTTATTTCTTGTAGTAGCTTTTGTGCTTTCAACTAAACTAGCTTCTCCATTACAAAAACTTGCGATGTACACAATGGATCCTCAATTTAATAGAAATGAGCTAGAAATTCCGACATGGTATTTTGAAGCTAAGCAGTTAACCGAAACTGTTGAAAACTATCGAAAACAGCAAGAAGAAACTGTAGAGGATTTTAAAACTCAATCCTTAACTGATCCTTTAACTGGGCTAAAAAATAGAAGGTTTGCAGAATATCTTTATAGTCATTTAATCGAGAGTAAAAATAACTTCTCGATGATTATGGTGGATATCGATTTCTTTAAAAAAGTAAATGATGAGTTTGGACATAATGCAGGGGATGAGGTTTTGCAATTCTTAGCTTACCGAATGAATAGGGTCACTCGTGAAGAAGATTATATCATTCGATTAGGTGGCGAAGAATTTGCAATTGTTATGCCGAATACTCTACTAGAGGAAGCATACCGTATTGCGGAGATACTGAGGAAAGATATTGAATCTACATTACCTCCAACCAATAAGGCTATTACCATATCTTCTGGAGTGGGGGAATACAAATATAAGGCTGAAGCGATTTCTTCATTCATGGACCGTATTGATCAGGCTCTATATAAGGCAAAATCTAATGGGCGTAATCAAACGATTATATCCAAGTATTCAAAATAACGTAAAAAGGTTTTAGCCAGTAGCTAAAACCTTTTGTCATTGTACATTGTTCATCTTTTTAATCAGATAAAATACAGCCTCTATAATTATTCCTATTACTAACCCAAAAGCACTAAACATAAACAGGGAGAGGATTCCGATTATATCACCGTTTCCTTCAGAATTTATAATGAAGGAGCGGAAAAGGTCAATGAAACCTATTGCCAATCCAAACGTAAATAAATAAAATGCTTTGTAGAGGTTGTATAATAGCATAGCCCCAGCTGTTACTCCTGCTACAATGGAAAAGGCTGCAAAAGCAATAAAGTTCATAATAACTAATTCTTGTCCTAATACATACCTAACACCTAGAATTAGTAAAAAAAGCGAAGCTACAATGATGAAACCAGCAATTTTTCCATAATTTTTTAACAAATTAAACGCCTACCTTCTCTTTTTATAATATAGGAAAGTGGCACAATTTCCAATACATCGATAAGAAAGGTTTGATTAAATTATGACGGAACATCTATTTCATTTAAAAGCGAATTGGCCTGGAGGCAGAAATGACGTGGGAGATATTCACTCTGGGAATTTACAAACTAATATCTCCATACCAACAGAAATGGACGGACCTGGAATTGGAACTAACCCTGATGAAATGCTTTTAGGTGCTGCAGCGACTTGTTATATTATTACACTAGCTGCAATGATGGAGAGAAGTAAAGTAAATACAGAAAACTTAGAGATGAACTCAACTGCTATAGTAGATGTTACAAATGGTGTTTTTACGTATAAAAAAATTATTCATCGTCCGATAATTGTAATAACTGATGAAAAAGACAGACTAGTATCAGAAAAGCTCGCTATTAAAGCAGAACAAAGCTGTATGATAAGTAAAGCATTGCGAGGAAATGTGGATATTGAAGTAGAATATTCTATAAATATAACGGATAAATCGATTTCATAAAATAGTGAAGAACGATATAACTAAATGATTATTTTGATTTTCATACCTTTAAGTTAAATTGCTAAATATGAAGAAGTTATAATAACCGATATTTTTCAATATTGATCTTTAATTGATTGTTCATGTTTTTACTTTATAAAAGGAATTACATCTTTAATTAAAACTACATTTTGATTAATAGGGGTGAATACAGTGGAATGGATAATAATACCAGCTTTAATTTTTTCTGTACCTGTCATAAGAGCGATAACAGATCACTTAGAAGAAAAAGCACGTATAAAAGCTAGCTCTGTTAAAGATGCGTTAGAACTAGAAAGACTAAAACAAGAAAATTTTATCATTGAAACCGAAAAGATGAAAATAGAATTGGAACAAATGAGATTACAATCTCCCTCTCCAAGCTTAGACTTTTCCGTTACTAAAAAGGAGGTTTAGCATTGTATGGAAGGTATAATGATGATTAAACGAGCTGAAATAGAAGATTCAATGGATGTAGTCAGATTAGCTTCTCTTCTATGGCCAGGACACAACATAGAAGAGTTTAAAATAGAAACAGACCAGCTGATAAAAAACGAGAATGCGATTGTTTATCTAGCATATGGTCCTTTAGGAGAACCAATAGGATTTGCACAGTGTCAAATTCGAACAGACTATGTTGAAGGAACTAGTACAACGCCAGTAGGCTATTTGGAAGGACTTTTTGTGAAAGAAACGTTCAGGAAATCAGGCATAGCCAAGCAGCTAGTTAAACATTGCGAAGACTGGTCTATTTTAAAAGGCTGTAGGGAGTTTGCTAGTGACTGTGAGCTAGACAATGAGGAAAGTTATAACGTCCACCTGAATCTAGGCTTTAAAGAAGTAAATCGTGTCATTGCTTTTGCTAAAAAGCTGACTTAAACATACGGAAATTATGAAAGGCACTTTCTGTTCAATTTGAACGGGAGGTGCCTTTCTCATCGGCTATATTTTGTTTATACAACGTGGAGGTTTATATCACATATTCATATACACATATAAAATGAAATATGGTTCCGAGCAATATAAAAATATGGAAAATTTCGTGGAAGCCTAATTTTTTTATAAATGGTAGATTAGGCTTTATACCATATATGATTCCGCCTATCGTATAGAAAATGCCTCCTCCAACTAAATATAAAAGTCCATGGGTACCAAGACTTTCAGCTAAAGAAGGAGCAAGAAAGATAATAATCCATCCCATTCCTATATAAAGGGCTGTGGAAATCCATCTTGGGCAATCAAACCAGACCATCTTAAATAATATTCCTGAAAAAGCTAGGATTCCAATTAAACCAAATAATAGATACCCTGTTGAACCCTTTAAAGTAATCAGACAAAAAGGAGCATATGTGCCAGCGATGAGTAAATAAATCATCGAATGATCTAAACGGCGTAAAAACTGAATAACACGTTCTTTCGATTTAACCGCATGATACGTAGCAGAAGCTGTATAAAGCAATATCATACTAACGCCAAATATAGAGAGAGCTGTTAATGTTAGGCTCGTTGCGTTTAAGGTAACTCCTTTCATAATCATGAGGAATAATCCGACTATTCCTAAGATAGCTCCAAATAAATGCGATAAGGAGTTAAAAGGTTCTCTAATATAATTTTCTAGCATAAATGAATGCCTCCACTTCAATATGTAGTTTTAATAACTACATATAATGATATATTGATATGCATTGATAGTCAAGGTTTACCTTTATTGAGTTTTAAGTTACTATGTTTTTAAGTATTACTAGGAGGTTCATTTATTTATGAATGATTTAAATAGGTTAATTGACCGATTAGCTTTAGACACTGCCATTAAAGAAGAGGATATACCGGAAATAGACTTATATATGGACCAGGTTATACAGCTTTTTGATGCTAAATACGGGACGACCATTCGAAGTGATGAAGACAAGGTATTAACTAAAACGATGATTAACAATTATGCAAAGGGCAAGCTATTCGTTCCGATAAAAAATAAGAAGTACTCTAAACAACATATTATGTTGATTAATCTTATTTACCATTTAAAAGGATCACTTTCCATCAGTGATGTGAAAGAAACTTTATCTCCCTTAAAGGAGAAAATGGCTTCAGATGAATTTACATTAAATAATTTTTATCAATATTTTATTTCCCTTCAGCAAAATAATAAACAAGTCTTTTTAAAAGAAATTCAAGATTTAGATAAACTAACTAAAGAATTAGAGGCCGAGGATGAATTACAAAAACTACTGTTAATCTCTTCTCTAGCTAATATGAGTAATTTTTATAGAAGAGCTGCGGAGTTGCTGGTTGATGAGCTTGCTCCTAAAGAAAAGGAGAAAAAATAATGAAAACTCTTTGGACAGACGGAAGTATTTATACAATGGATTCGGAAAATTCTATGACGGAAGCAGTGTTAACAGAAGCTGGAAAAATTATCCGAACAGGTGAAAAAGAAGAATTACTTCCCATGGCCGACATAGTTATTTCCCTTGAGGGGTCTGCAATGTACCCGGGATTGGTAGATAGTCATATTCATTTGATCGGTCACGGGGAAAAGCTTTCCTATCTCGACCTTTCTGGCTTTACATCCATAGAAGACATAGTGACAGAGGTAAGAAAAAAAGTCGTTCCTGGTCAGTGGTACGTAACAGAGGGCTGGAACGATAACAATTTAATAGAGAGTCGCCCTATTACTCGAGCTGATCTAGACGGTGTTATACAAGAAAGCCCAATCGTATTAAAAAGAATTTGTAGGCATGTCCTGGTAGCGAATTCCAAAGCAATGGAAATTGCGGGGATAACCGAAGAAACTACTAGTCCAGTTGGCGGAAAGATAGGAAGAGATGATAATGGTAGATTAAACGGTCTATTCTACGATGAGGCACAGAATCTAATCACTTCTCACATCCCACCAGTTACTTCAGATTACTTAGCAGACGTTATACGATTAAGTATCCAAGATTTACTCTCAAAGGGACTTACAGGCGTGCATACGGAGGATATGTCCTATTACGGGCCATATAATGTGCCATTAAAAGCGTACCAAGATGCTGTAGAAGGAAATTTTAAAGTTCACCTGTTAAGACATCATTTAGTTTTTGAACAAATGCAGGGAGAGGTACCTACTGAATTCATAGAATTTGGTGCGATGAAAATTTTTGTAGACGGTTCATTGGGAGGAAGAACAGCTCTATTGTCTACTGATTATTTTGATGCCACTGGAACACAAGGGGTAGCTGTTCATCCTGAAGAAAAACTTGAGCAATTAGTGAAAATAGCTCGAGATTACCAAGAAAATATAGCAGTGCATGTAATTGGAGATAAGGCTACAGAGCTTATATTGGATGTAATCGAAAAATATCCGCCACCTCATCCGAAAAAGGATCGGCTCATTCACGTAAATGTTTTACGGAAGGATTTAATAGAAAGAATGCGCAAGCTTCCTTTAGTATTAGATATCCAGCCAATATTTGTTCCTTCAGATTTTCCTTGGGTAAGAGAACGATTAGGAAGCGAAAGAATGGAGTGGGCATATGCCTGGAAGACTCTTATAGCTGCTGGATTAGAATGCTCAGGCGGTTCAGATTCGCCGATTGAAAATGCGGATCCATTTTTGGCCATGGATGCTGCAGTGAACAATGTGTGGAATCCTGCTCAGTCATTGTCCTTGTATGAAGCACTTTGTCTTTATACAATAGGTAGTGCTAAGGCAATAGGTAAGGGGCTTTCTCGAGGAAAAATCGAATCAGGCTATGATGCTGATTTTACAATTGTTAATGAGCCGCTTACCGTAAGTAATCTAGCGAAGGTGTCTGTGTGTAAAACAGTAGTAGCAGGGAATATTGTCTATGAAAGAAAATGAAACTAATTATCTGTATATCCGTATAATAAGTTAAAGAAAAAGGAGGTTATATCATGGAAAATACAGGGCTAAAAGTATTATTACATGCAAGCACTTGGTTTGCACCGTTTTTAGTACCATTTGTGTTGTACTTAGTAGTAGATAATCATGAAATTAGAAAGTTATCTATTCAAGCAGTACTTTTTCAATTAGTAATGTCAGTCCTACTGTTTATATCATTTCTACTGATATTTATTATAATAGGTATTCCATTAGTAATAATTTTTGCTATAATGGCTTTTGTTGTCCCGATTATAGGTATAATTAAAGCAATCAATGGCGAAACATTTAATTATCCTATTGTGGGATCATGGATTAAATAAGGGCTGTAATGTAAAAGGGGAAAAAGTATGACTACTAGAATTGGTATTGATGCAGGTGGAACTTTAACGAAAGTCGCTTACTGGAACGATGAAAATATAATGTCCTTTAAAAGTTTTCTATCCTCAGATTTTCAAAGTGTAAAAGAGTGGGTGGAAAGTAAGCATTCGTCAAGTTCTATCTGCCTTACTGGTGGTCGAGCAGAACAACTAAAAAAGATCCTTTTGTCAAAAGAGGATCTTCCTTATGTAGTTGAGTTTGATGCAACGATGAATGGTGTGATGCATCAAATGAAACAGGAAATCATTAATAGTAGCTCGGCAATCATTGCAAATATTGGTACAGGTACTTCAATACATATTATGCATGATAACTCGCATGCTCGAATTGGTGGAACTGGAGTAGGTGGGGGAACACTTTTAGGATTGGGAATGGCATTAACAGGTTTAACAGATTATAAGGAAATGATTCAGTTATCTTTAAATGGAAATAGATCGGCAATAGATGTTTTAGTAAGTGATATTTATAAAGATAACAAATTACCAATAACTGGATCGCTTACTGCTAGTAATTTTGGTGGTGTTTCTTTAAAAAACGAAGAAACAAGAACAAAAGCAGATCTTATTGCAGGTATCCAGGGTATAATTGGTGAAGTTGTGGCAACATTATGTATACAAGCTGCAGATGCTCATGGTGTCGAGGACATAATTTATATAGGTTCTACACTAGAAGATAATATATTGCTTCAGGAAATTATAGAATCCTATACGATACTAAAAAAGAAAAATCCAATATTTTTAGAAAAACATGGGTATAGTGGAGCGATTGGTGCATTATTGGAAAACAATTAAAAAAGATTTTGGATAATTGTTGCATTATTAGGATAGGCGTGTTATATTTAAAGAGGATTATTTTTGTTCGGTTAGTTAGTAGGTGGCAACACTTTTACTTAACAGTGTTGAGCAAGGATAGTAACACAATGTATGCACAATTTGCATACGAGGAGGATACACACATGGAACAAGGTAAAGTAAAATGGTTTAACTCAGAAAAAGGATTCGGATTTATCGAACGCGAAGGCGGAGACGATGTATTCGTACATTTCTCAGCTATCCAAAGCGAAGGTTTCAAATCTCTTGACGAAGGTCAAGAAGTAACTTTTGAAATCGAGCAAGGCCAACGTGGTCTTCAAGCTACTAACGTAGTTAAAGCTTAATTTTAAACCTAAACTTTAACAGGCTCTCATTTCGAGGGTCTGTTTTTTTGTGTTATCATATATAGAAAGGTTCACATATTGATATGCAAGGGAGTAGTTTGGATGAAAAAGTGGAAGAAGGATATAATTATTAATGTGCCTATTGAATTTGCATGGCCTTATTTCTATGGGGACTTAGAGAAAAAGAAAGCAATTTTCCCTAAAATTATAGATGAAGAGGTTTTAAAGGAAACACATGAAGTGGAAGGTACAATAATCCGACAAGCATATAAAAACGGATCGATAGACGAATCCTATGACCTTACTATAAAAAAGTTCATCAACGAACCAAATCATAAGCTCGTACAAGAAGCCTTTATTTTAAACAACATGTTCCGTATGAAGGTGGATTACGAATTAAATTCAGTGGATGAAAACCAAACAAGGTTTACTTATCGATCTGTTAATAGACCAAGAAACCCCTTGTTGAGTCTATTTCAACTCTTCGGTAAAGATGATGTTATTATACGATTCATGAATCGTACAAAAACTAATATTGAGGAAGCGTATAACCCAAACGGAATAGAACAAGACGTAATCGTAACACCAGGAGAGATTGAAGTAGTACCGGAAAAGTAAAAAGAAATGATGGCATAGGAAATACCCACAAAAAACACCTCCATTCAAATTTACTTGTTGGAGGTGTAGCTTGTTATGATAAATTCTTTCGTACTGCTTCTCGTGCTAATGCATGGGCAGCTTTATTTTGGTCATCAGATATCCACTTTATAAAAAACATATCGAAGGTATCTGTTATAGCTAGTATTTTTTCTAATATGGCTGCAAACTCAGGGTTTTTAGCGTAGCGTTTTTCAACTGTTGCGAATACTATTTGTGAATCAGTCCTAATAGAGACGATGGTAGGGGATAATTTCGATACTTCTTCCAAACCACGTTGTAAAGCGATAAATTCAGTAACGTGATTTGTTTGGTCTCCTATAAACTCACTAATTTTAATCTGGTGACCTTCTCCTTTGATAAAAATCCCAATTCCACTAGGTCCTGGATTGCCAGTAGTGGAGCCATCAATATATAATTCAATCATTATTAATCATCCTTTAAGGTAATGTTAGGTAATTTTTAGAATAAATATAATTGTACTGTTGAATATGTCAAACGGCAAGGAGTAGAAAAAATGAAGCATACACAAATTATAAATGAAATTGATCAGCTAATAGAAAATTATTGTGAAGGCTGTTTGGTGAAAAGTGAGCTAAGAAAAGAAAAAGGTAAGGCTAAAGCTCATCAGTTTTGTATTAAAGGCTGCACGGTTGGGGAAGAGATAAAAGAGGCAGGCAACAAATTATTTGGAAAATAAAAAAAGTCCCACGACCAGTTGCCGCGGGAAGAACTGTTTACTTCGATTTTATAACGTTTGCAGCCTGAGGTCCACGGTTTCCTTCAATGATCTCAAATGTTACTTCTTGACCTTCATCAAGTGATTTGAAACCTTCTCCTTGAATACCAGTAAAATGGACAAAAACATCTTCCCCATCATTGTACTCGATGAACCCATAACCCTTTTCGTTGTTAAACCATTTTACTTTCCCCTGTTGCATAACTGTTCCTCCCTTAATCCACAAAAAATTCTGTAAATGGATAAAATAAACTATACATGAAATAGATGCTACCGTCAATAAAATGTCGAATTATAGCTAAAATCTTATCAATTTTATGAGGTGAAAAAAGCTTCAATTTAAAATATACTCCAACAAACTTAAGTATACCCAAATTAATGAAGAAATTCTCAATTTAAAATATGAATGTGATTAGGTCTTTGGATAGGTAAATTAAATTATTATAATAAATTTTAGCTTTGTTAAAGTTATTGGTTGATTATGACTAACAATTCTTTTTTATAGTGACTGTAAACATAAACAAAAGAACTTTCAAATTGCTATTAAGAACAAATATAGATGATGAAATTGGGGTTGGTGACAGTTTTTCAGCTATGTTTATGTGAGTAAATTTGTTAGTGCTTTATCGATGTTAAAGCGGTTCCCATTTATTGATTGGAGCGCCAGACGGCGACTCCTAAGGGATGAGTGAGACAGATAAGACATCACAACCACGCGCGTAAGCGATGGGTGATGGCTTATCGCTCACCCCGAGGAAAGCGTCCGGCTGGGGCGGAAATCAATTCTACTCTCTGATCTAAGATTTATTTGCGTCATAAATTCACCTTACCCTTTATAAATTTTAAACAATAAGAAAAGGCAAGCTAAAGAGAAAATATGATATCCACTTACAACAAGAGGGTACCTTCGAATGACTTTCAAAGGAAAAGACTGCACTATAGCGGTCTTTTTTTCTTTTTTTCGTTATAATGAATAGGATGACTCGTTTGAAGGAGGTATTTTAATATGAATGCTATTATCCTGTGTGAAAAGCTAGTCAAAGACATATACAACAAATTTGACGCCAGTCATGATTTTTTGCATATAGAAAGAGTGCGTAAAAATGCGCTGACCATTGCTTCTACGGAGATAAATATCGATTTAGAGATAATTGAATTAGCAGTACTACTACACGATGTAAGCGATCCGAAATATTCGAACGAAGGGAAATTTATGGAGGATTACATCATTGAGCAACTTGAACTTTCTGATGTATCAAAAGATAAAGTAAAAAAAATCATTCAATCTGTTTCCTTTAATGGAGGAAATGAGACAACCGCGGATACGATCGAGGCGAAGATTGTTAGAGACGCAGATCGGCTAGATGCTATTGGAGCCGTTGGAATAGCAAGAACGTTTGCATATGGTGGAGCAAAGGGAAGAAAATTATACGATGTAGCCGAAACGCCGAGAGACAACATGTCCATCGAGGAATACCGTTCTAAGCAAACAGCTTCCGTCACTCATTTCTATGAGAAGCTGCTGAAGCTGGCAGACGGAATGCAAACTAGAAAAGGCAGAGAGCTTGCTACAGAAAGGCATGCCTTCATGGAATTATTTCTAGAAAACTTAAGAAAAGAAACAGGGGAATCTATATGAGTCATTTAATCATTTCTAATCTTACAAAAACAGTAGGGGAGAAAACGCTATTTGAAAATATTTCATTTACAATTAATAATCAAAATCGTGCAGGGTTAATCGGTATCAATGGTACAGGAAAGTCTACATTTTTATCGATTATAGCTGGACAGCTTGAGGCTGACTCTATTGACCGGGACCATCCAAACAAGTTTCGAATCGCCTATTTAGAACAGCAACCGGTATTTGAAAAAGAAGAAACGGTCCTTCAAACTGTATTTAGTGGAGATTCACCTATTCTGAAGATCAACAGAGAATATGAAGAAGCATTGCTCGCTTTAATGGCTAATTCCGATTCAACTGAATTACAAAATAGATTGATGGACTTACAGCAGAAAATGGATGAGCTACAAGCATGGGATGTAAATGCTTTAGCAAAAACAGCTTTAACTAAGCTAGGGATTACGCAGTTTGAAGATTCAATTTTACATTTATCTGGTGGCCAACAAAAAAGAGTCGCGCTTGCAAAAGTGTTAATAGAGCCGGCTGATTTATTGCTATTAGATGAGCCTACTAACCATTTAGACAAAGAGTCAACAGATTGGCTGCAGGACATGCTGCAAAAAGTAGAAGGAGCCATTATCTTTGTTACACATGATCGTTACTTTTTAGACACAGTAGCCACTCATATTTATGAGCTTGCTGATAAAACGTTGTATACTCACACAGGTAATTATGCAGATTATCTGGAATCTAAAGCGATTCGTGAAGAGATGAACGCTGCATCTCAGCAAAAGCTACAAAATTTATATCGTAATGAGCTAAAATGGATTCGCAGAGGTGCAAAGGCTAGATCTACCAAGCAAAAGGCAAGAAAAGATCGTTTTGAAGAAATCGATTCACAACTGGACCGCGATAATTCTGCTTTAAATCTAGAGCTTGAAATGGCTACTACTAGGTTAGGGAAGCAGGTGTTAGAGGGTAAAAATATTTCTAAACGTTTTGATGCAAAAGTCATTGTAGATGATTTTTCGTTTATCCTACAGGCAGGAGATCGAGTTGGCATAGTGGGGCCAAATGGGGTTGGAAAGAGTACTTTACTGAAAATGCTAGCAGGCGAGATTCAGATGGACTCTGGAGAAGTAGTTGTTGGATCGACTGTAAAACAGATGCACTTCTCACAACAGCTTCCAAAACTAAATGAACAAATGAGAATGATTGAATATGTACGCGAATCCTCCAATCTAATAGAAGTAGGATCTGGAGAAAAATTCTCGGCTGCTCAAATGCTTGAACGGTTTTTATTTCCATTAAATACACATGGCACGCAAATAGGCAAGCTCTCCGGTGGGGAGAAAAAACGTTTAGTTCTATTAAAAATGTTAATGGAGCAGCCAAATGTTCTATTTTTAGATGAGCCAACAAATGACCTGGATATTCAGACCTTATCTGTTTTAGAGGACTTTATGGAATCCTTCCCTGGTGTAATTATTACTATTTCTCATGATCGTTTCTTCCTGGACCGTATTGCTAAAAAGCTTTGGATTCTAAACGGAGATGGCTTAGTTAGAGAATGGTTAGGAATTTATTCGGATTATTTGGAAGACCTTAAGGATACATCAAAAAAAGTAGTGGAAGTTAGGAAAGATAATGCACCCGTAAAAAGTACGAAGGAAAAGAAAAAGCTAACTTATAAAGAACAACGAGAATGGGATACAATCAGTGAGGATATTGAAAAAACAGAGAGGTTGATTGAAGAATTGGAGCAAAAGCTGTTAACTACAGGCTCTGATTTTACATCGTTACAGCAATTGACCGAACAATTAGATCAAGCAAACGAAGTATATGAGAAGCTAATAGAAAGATGGTCTTATTTAGAAGAAATCGTTTCGTCCTGATTTTATAATATTGGAGGTATAAGATATGAAAATATTGACAATAGAACCAACGCCAAGTCCGAATACGATGAAGGTAGTCGTTGACCAGGAGCTTCCTTTTGGGAAGAGTTATAACTATAAAAAGGATCATATAGAAGACGCACCAAAAGAAATACAACGTATATTTGATATCGAAGGAGTAAAAGGGGTATACCACGTTGCGGACTTTTTAGCGATTGAACGAATTGCAAAGTTTAGTTGGGAATCCATCTTAGCATCTATTGAAAATGTATTTGGCGGTGAAAATGAAGCGGAAACTGAAGAAAAGCCTTTAGATCATTATGGTGAAGTATATGTCCATGTACAATCATTCAAGGGGATCCCGCTTCAGGTGAAAGTATTTGATAGTGAATCAGAGTCAAGATTTGGTTTATCTGCCCGCTTTACCAAGGCTTTGGATGAAGCGATGGAGGGTGATAAAGAAAATTATATTATGCTTCGTAAATGGGTTGACTATGGTGTACGATATGGTGATCAAAAAGAGATAGGCGAGCAGCTTGTAAAAGAATTAGAGGCAAGCTTTCCCCAAAGTAAGCTGGAGCAACTAATTGCAGACAAAGACAAAGCCGAGGATGATAGAAAGCCTATAAGAGTTCCGTTCACTTTGGAGGAATTTGAAATAAGTGAATGGGAGAAGAGGTTCCAATTACTTGATAACCTTATTAACCCACAGGTTGAAGATATCCCAGTTCTAGCAAAAGCAATACAGGATGAACAGGTTTCAATAAGAAGGCTTGCTACTGTATATCTTGGTCTTATTGAAGATGAAAAAGTCATTCCGTACTTAGAAATAGCACTGAAAGATAAGAGTGCATCGGTTCGACGTACTGCAGGAGATGCAATGAGTGATTTAGGATTTGTACAATTTTCAAAAGCAATGGAAGAGGCGCTGTTTGATAAAAACAAATTAGTTCGTTGGCGAGCAGCTATGTATTTCTATGAGGTGGGAGATATGGATGCATTACCAGCCTTAAAGAAAGCGATGGATGACAAGGAATATGAAGTTAAGCTTCAAATCCGTATGGCGATTGCCCGTATTGCAGAAGGAGAAGAAGCAAAGGGCTCCGTTTGGAAGCAAATGAGCGAGGCAAGAAAATGAGTAAAAGTGAAGAGTATGGCGGATATCGCCAGCTCTTCTTTTTTAATTGTTTAGGAAACTATAAAGTTCTAAACCTGTGGATAAATTGATGTCTAGCTTCATCGCCTTGCCCCTCGGGGTCAAATGGAGAAAAGCTCCGGTGGCTGAGGAACTGCCTCCTCGCTTTTCTTCATTTGCCTGTCGGGGCAGTGACAGGCGATTATGCTTTTCTTGATGTCTAGCTCCACCGCCTTGCCCCTCGGGGTCAAATGGATAAAAGCTCCGGTGGCTGAGGAACTGCCTCCTCGCTTTTCTCCATTTGCCTGTCGGGGCAGGGATAGGCGGTTGCGCTTTTCTTGATGTCTAGCTCCACCGCCTTGCCCCTCGGGGTCAAATGGATAAAAGCTCCGGTGGCTAAGGAACTGCCTCCTCGCTTTTCTCCATTTGCCTGTCGGGGCAGACATAGGCGGTTGCGCTTTTCTTGTTGAAAAGATTGAAAATTGTAATAACTGTCGTTTTAAATGTTTAACAGACTAAAATGTGGGGAATTTTATTGTATATAGCGGTTTTTTCTCGAACAGAATCGATACATTAAAAAAGTAAAATTAATTTGTAATGTTGTTGTGTAAATTCAGGAAAATAGGTGAATAATATAAGTAGAACATAAAGTCGAAACGAGGGATCAAAATGAGTAAAGACCAAGTGAAGAAAAAAGAATACAAATATCGGGAAAATACCCAAATCACATACTATTTTACAACCATTTTTCTGATCGCCGGTACTCTTTTAACCTTGTATCTGCTGACTTTTAAAGTAGAAAATATCAGCATATTCATTATTGTATTGTCTATTTTGGCTGGTGGCTTACCGGTAGGTTTTATCGGAGCGTTTATCGATTATAAAATGTCAGTATCAAAGGTAAAATATCGCACCAATTCATCCGTAAAAGAAAGCAGACCTGAGCATAATTAATGCAAGGTCTGTTTTCTTTTTATATAGGCATTATTCAGAAATCATCAGTTCTATAATATAACTTCTACAACAGGCTTTCTATTTCAGGTTTTGCTGAATGCTTGGTACTTAAAAGATAATTTAATGTGTCAATATCAGATTTAGTCGAGAGGGAATAGCTTTGTTTATATGCTTCATTACCTTTTCCAGTAATAACTATCCAATCTCCTGGTCCCGCTATTTCCCAAGCGTATTTAATAGCCTCTGTTCGATCAGGGTATATCAAACACTTTTCATGTGCCCCTAAATTCTCAAGCTCGTTTATCATTTGTTCCGCTGGTACCCCATTGAGATCATCAAATGTTAGAATGCATCGGTCTGCATATTTTAATGACATTTCAATCATCCTTGCCCTTTTTTGTACATCTCGATTACCCCTAAAGCCAAAAACGTGATAAATCATCCGTGCGTTCTGTGACTTTACGGTGTCTAAAATATAGTGAAACGCATTGGCGGTGTGCGCGTAATCTACAACAGCGGTCGCACTATTCGCAAGAGGAAATAACTGATAACGTCCTGGAATACCTTTGAAATTATTTAACGTTAACTCAACACGTTTGGCATCTAACCCGAAGTCAACGCTTGTAGCAAAGGCTGCAGCTGCATTATTAATATTGTGCTCGCCTTGCATTTGTGTTGTAAGAGAAAAAACCTTGCCAGTCTGTTGTTCGATAATTTTATCTATATCTATTGTATAAGTAGGAGAGCTTCCATTAATTTTAATAACTTCTCTTCCAAGTGAATTTACATATGTATTAAGTCTCTCACTCCAGTCATTACTAGAGAGAAGAATTGCTTTTCCATTGCTTTTTAAGTATGTAAACAATGATTGTTTAGCTAAATAGTATGATTCCATATCTTTATGGTAATCGAGGTGCTCGTGTTCTATATTGGTAAAAATACAATAATCAAATTCAAGTCCTTCTACGCGTTGTTGCACTAGACCATGGGAAGAAACTTCCATAATAATTACTTGGTCTGTGCTCTTTGCAGCAAGTTCATGGAAGGTCAGAGGATCTAATGTCGTATGAGTAGAAGAATATTCTTCATTGTTTATAATAATAGAAATACTACCGAATACAGCACAGGAAATTCCTTGGCTCTCAAGTATATGCTTCATCATATAAGAGGTAGTAGTTTTACCGTTTGTTCCAGTAATCCCAATTAGTGTTTTGTTATTAGTAGGATTTTTGTAAAATGTTTTAGCAAGATAGGCTAATGCTTTTCTAGCATCTTTTACTTGAAAATATGGAACCTCATTTAAGAATAGTTCCTGTTCACCGACCACGGCAATAGCCCCGTTCGTAATAGCATCCTCAATATACGTATGTCCATCTGAATGAGTCCCTGAAATAGCGACGAACAAATAACCTTCTTTGATGTTTTTAGAATTAAAAGCAATCCCGTTTACTTGAATATTCTGTGTCTTTAGAGTTGGAATAATCTCGACTGAAGATAATAGTTCATTTAGTTTCATAATTTATTTCGCCCCTCATCTATTTGGTTTGAATTACGAGGTAGCAGATCCATCGTAAGGTTCTAAAATGTATACAAAATCATTAGACTTATTTTGAACGGATACGAGTAAGTTTATGCTAATGCTTAGTCATCCATATAGATGAGCAAATGTTGAAAAATGTCAAAAAAAGTCGATATACATTCATTATAATAGTAACATAGTTAATTTTCTTTCACTAAATAAAAGTATTTCAGTATTCTAAAATAATTCTATTTTCCCTATTTGAAAAGAAACAAGATTATTTAATGCTATGTAGCAGCTATTTATATTCGTACAAATGAACTGGTTCCCCAAAATGTCTTTTTTAAAAATAGCTTTGATAAAGTTATCTGTTAATTCTTTTTTATAGTGACTGTAAACATTAAAAAAGGAACATTCAAATGGCTAATAAGCACATAAATAGATGATGAAAATGGGGTTGGTGAGAGTTTTTCAGCTTTGTTTATGCGAGTAAATTGATTAGTGCTTTATCGATGCTACAGCTGTTCCCATTTATTGAATGGAGCTACAGACGGCGACATAAGCAGGAATGAGTGAGACAGATAAGTTAAAAATAACGGATTTAAGTGAAATATAGCACTAGACTATCAAGAGGTTAATGTACTATAAGTAAAAATGAGTGAAAAAAAACTTAAACAAAAGTAGAATAGAAAATAGAATACCCTTTAAGAATGGGTAATTGAACATACGTGAAAGTGGGCGAAGAGATGAACGCATATGATGAATATATGAAGCAAGTAGTTAAACCAATGAGAAGTGAGCTGACGAATGCAGGTTTTAAAGAGCTGACTACACCTGATCAAGTGCATGAGCATATGAAAGAAGAAGGTTTGTCATTAATAGTGATTAACTCGGTATGTGGTTGTGCAGCGGGTCTCGCAAGACCTGCTGTTACTGAAGCGATTGGCGAATTACCAAAGAAACCAGATCATCTTGTTACTGTTTTTGCAGGACAAGATCAAGAGGCGACAGCTACTATGAGAGATTATTTTAGTGAAGTCCCACCAAGTTCACCTTCCATTGCTATATGGAAGGATGGAGAATTAGCTTATTTTATCCCTAGAGAGCAAATTGAAAGTAACTCTATGGAAACAATCAAAGACCACCTGACAGGTGTTCTAACTGACATAATTGCTTAAATGAAAACAGTTATAACGACTGCTGGAAGAACGAATCCCGAATATACTCGGGTAGCAAAAGATATAGCTGCTGATTTATGTATAAACTTCATAGACCGAAATAAAAAGTCAGTGGAAAAAATACAAAACGAGCAGTTAGCGGATGTTTTAGTAGTTGGTAAGGAAAGGCTGGAGTTTTTTGCATATGGTTCGACCACTCCTTTTTTCTTTCACCCAAATTCTGCAGCCTTTCGTTTAAAAAGATTGTTAAAAGCGGGAAAAGACCCTTTCCTTGAAGCAACAGGCTTAAAGTTGGGGGAAAGGTTTTTAGATACTACAGCTGGTCTATGTTCTGATAGCTTAATTGCTGCTTACACAGTAGGAGATCCTGGAAAAGTAGTTGCACTAGAAAAGGAAAAGATGATTGCTTATATTATTAATCGAGGATTAAAAAGCTATGAAACGGATTTTAGTGAATTAGAAAATTCCATGCGAAGAATTCAAGTGATTCATCAAGATGCTGTAGACTTTTTAAAAACGGTAAAGGATAACTCATTTGATGTTGTGTATATGGATCCGATGTTTGAAGAGGAAATAGCCGAGTCTAATAATTTTCAAGCCCTTAGAGAAATAGGGGCTATTGGAACTCTTTATACAGAGTGGGTCGAGCAAGCGAAGCGAGTTGCCAAGAAGCGAGTGGTTTTAAAGGCGCATTTCCGCTCTCCTATGTTTGAGGATTTTGGTTTTACCCGACTGACAAGATTAAGTTCCAAATTTCATTACGGAATAATTGAAGTATAAAACAAAGAGGGAAGTGACTATACAAGTCGCTTCCCTCTTTGTTTTAGAATAATGAACTATTTACTTTTAAATCAGTGCGTGAAGTTTAAAGAAGTTAAATAACCTAATAAAAATAAAAATCCGATTCCAATGATAATATCTGTGCTCATAAGAATTTCCTCCTTAGTTTAAAAAACTACTGATTGTTTACCCTTTTTATTGTACAATGAATACTAGGAAGATGAAACCTTTTGTTCTCGATTTCGTATATGTTTATAATATTGCTTTTACTAAATTGTACATAATTGAAGGTGATTAAACATGAAAAAATGGTTCCAAAAATCGATTATTATTACTGTGGCATTTCTAACATTTGGACTGATCTCACCTAACCATGTTATTTGGGAGCAACTGTTAGAGAGCAAAGTGCCGATGAAGTCGGTCTCTGCAGAGAAGCATACGGTAGAGTATGACCAGGTTAGTCTTAAAGAATCCATTGATTATAGTGAAAAGATTACTTTGGCCGCTAAAGAACAAGCTTACATTAAGTTTGGTGCTAGAATAGGCCCTGTTATTCAAAATGAGTTTGATGAAGTTATTTTTCCTAGAATTCAACAGGCAATTAATACAACATTAGTTTCTGTTGACGATCAAAAAGCAGCTAATCTAGCTATAACAGAACAGCCTTCTGGAGAATATTACGAAAAAATATTCCATATTTTTGATGAAACTACAAAAAAAGATTTGATGCGTTTTCATGTTAGAACAGATAAAAAACCGCTAGATGGTTACTACTTCAATTTTCATTATCACCTAGCAGAGGATAAATATTCAAAGCATTATGCTTTAGGTGAAATTTATTGGTCTAAGAACACCCCACCTAAATGGCTCTCCTAGATGAGAGCTTTTTTGCTATAAAAGGAAAGGAGTAAGGAAATGCAACAATACTTAGATTTATGTAAGCACATTATAGAACATGGGATTGAAAAAGGGGATCGAACAGGAACGGGAACAAAAAGTGTTTTTGGTTATCAAATGCGTTTTGATCTTTCAAAAGGATTTCCTCTTATGACTACAAAAAAAACTGCTTTTCGCTTGATAGTAAGTGAATTATTATGGTTTTTAAAGGGAGATACCAACGTTAAAACCTTAATTAAGGCCAATAACCATATTTGGGATGAGTGGGCATTTGAAAAGTGGGTAAATAGTGATGCTTACAATGGTCCAGATATGACAAACTTTGGTGTTCGAGCTTCGAAGGATCCTGAATTTAAGGCTTTAGTGGATCAACAAATGAAGGTTTTCTGTGACAACATTCTATCTGATGAGAGTTTCGCAGAAGAATTTGGAGACCTTGGTCCGGTGTATGGTAGACAATGGCGCTCATGGCCTGGTAAAAACGGTGAAACGATTGATCAGCTTGCAAATTTGATAGATGGATTACAAAAGAACCCTGATTCCAGACGACATATCATTACTGCTTGGAATCCATCTGAGGTCGATGATATGGCATTGCCACCCTGTCACACATTTATGCAATTCTATGTAGCGAACGGAAAATTGTCCTGTCAACTCTATCAGCGAAGTGCTGATGTTTTTTTAGGAGTTCCTTTTAATATAGCTTCCTATGCTTTACTTGTTCATTTAATAGCAAAAGAATGTAAGTTAGAAGTTGGAGATTTCGTGCATACTTTAGGTGATGCTCATATTTATTCGAATCACTTTGAACAGGTTGAAACGCAACTATCACGAACACCACGTGCTTTGCCGACATTAGTCTTAAATGAAGAAAAAGCTTCCATCTTTGATTTTGAAATCGAAGACATTTCTATAGAAGGCTATGATCCGCATCCAAAAATCAAAGCACCAATTGCTGTATAAAGGAGAGAATAATGATGATATCACTAATCGTAGCACATGATCCTAACCGAGTAATTGGCTATAACAAAGACTTGCCTTGGCATATACCTGGTGATTTAGCATATTTCAAAGAGAAAACAATGAGTAAGGCAATGGTTATGGGACGGAATACATATGAATCGATTGGGAAAGTATTGCCAGGTAGAAAAAGTATAATTGTTACTAGAAACCCTTCCTATAAAGTCGAGGGAGCAGAGGTAGTAAACAATTTAGTGGATGCAATTGAAATGGCGAAGAGTCACCACAATGAGGTTATGGTAATTGGTGGAGAGCAGATTTTTAGAGCAATCTTACCAAAGGCGGACAGACTATATATCACCTTCATCCAACAAACATTCAAAGGCGATACTTACTTCCCACCATATAGCTCCGATGAATGGGTGCTTACTGAAAAGTCTGAAGAAATGAAGACATCTGACGGAATAACTTACGTATATTTGGTTTACGATAGAAAGGTTAGTGAATAAGTTGTTTTCTTCTTTAAGAACTTTTGGGTTTTTGTTTGGCTATTTACCAATAAGCATTCCAAAACTAAACAAAATTAAGTCTAAAAAAGGGTTACTATCAGTAGAGCAATATGACTTGCTTGTCCACGAAGTACCACAAAAATGGGCCAGTGGTGTTCTTAAAAGAACAAAAAGCGAATTCACTGTAGAAGGATTGGAAAACCTCCCAGAGGGCCCGGTTTTATTCGTAAGCAATCATGAAGGAAACTTTGATATTCCTACTCTTTTAACACACATACCAAAACCTTTTGGCTTTATTTCTAAAATAGAGATAAAAAAGGTCCCACTAGTAGCTAAATGGATGGAAGAAATGAATTGTGTGTTTTTAGACCGGACAAACCGAAAAAGTAGTTATCGATCAATTCAGGATACAGTATCACATTTACAAAACGGTCATTCTATTTTAATGTTTCCGGAGGGAACTAGAAGTAAGGGACAGGGGATAGGAGCCTTCAAATCGGGATTTGTCCGTATTGCTAAAGACGCAGATGTTCCTATTGTTCCTATCGCGATTCATGGAACCTCTAATATTATGGAGAAAAATAATAATAAAATTAGTCCAGCACATGTTCAAATTAGTATCCTTCCTTCATATAGTAAAGAAACGATTCAAGTAAGTAATTCAGAACAAATAAAAGAAGACTTACATATAATTATTGCAAATAAGATTAATGAGCTTCAAATCAGGCATAAATAGTTTACAGATTAACATCTTTCTTCTTATAATATACTTAGGAAGGAAGGGATATACAGTGCCAAAGGTTCATATAGTTACAGACTCTACAGCTGATTTAACTAAAGAGATAATTGAAAAGTATAATATACATGTAGTACCTTTGACGATTCAGATTGATGGGGAGTCATATATTGATGGGGTTAATATTCAACCAGAGGAATTTTTAGAAAAGATGAGTACTTCTAAAGAACTTCCTAAGTCCTCCCAGCCTGCAGTAGGGGTGTTCAAAGAGCTATACGATAGACTTGGTAAGAATGGAGATCAAGTTATCTCAATACATATGACCGGTGGTATGAGTGGTACTGTCAAATCTGCTCAAACAGCTGCTGACCTGACAGATTCTGATGTGACTGTTATTGACTCCAAGTTTATCTCCTTTGCTTTATATTTCCAGGTGGAAGAAGCTGCTAAAATGGCTGTTAATGGAGCTACAAAAGATGCAATTGTTGAGAAGGTATTAGACATATGCTCTAAAACAGATCTATATGTAGTAGTAGATACTTTGGATAATTTAGTTAAAGGTGGACGTATTGGGAAGGGAAAAGCAATGATTGGATCTTTACTTTCTATTAAACCCATTGCGAGCCTTGCGAATGGAGTTTATACTCCTGTGGCAAAAGCTAGAAGTCATAAGCAAGTAGTCAACTATTTGTTTAAACAGTTTATGGAAGACACTAAAGGAAAAGTTGTAAAAGCGGTAGGTATTTCGCATGCTAATGGATTGTCTATGGCTACACCCTTAATGGAATTAATAAAAGACTCGGGTTTCAAAGATATTCAAGTGTCCTTTACTTCCCCGGTGATTAGTACGCATACTGGTCCAGGTGCCATTGGATTTATGTATATGACAGAATAATGCCAAAGCAGGGAAGATCAAATTTTCCCTGCTTTTATTTATAGTTTTACATCATCTTGTATATAAATGGAGTTAAATAAAGGGGTTAGATATGAAATATAAATTTTTAATTATTCTTGTTTGTATTTCTTTATTAGCTAGCTGTGCGCCAGAAAAAATAGAAGAAGTTAGCTTTCCGATAAAGGAAACGGTCTTATTTGAAGAATATATTATTCCGCCTGAATTTTTCCCGAGGACATTAGAACTTGTAGGTCTTGGAGATTCTCTTACTCAAGGGGTAGGAGATGAACTAAAGAAGAATGGGTACGTTGGAAGATTAAAAAATCAAATCTTAGAATACAAGGGAATAGAAGATGTCGTGTTAACCAATACTGCTAAAAGAGGAAGACGAAGTGACCAACTTCTAAAGTTGTTAAAAAATGGAGAAATCGATCATCAACTTCGTAAAGCAGACTTAATCACTATTACCATTGGTGGAAATGATGTCATGAAGGTATTTAGAAAAGATCTCTTTAACCTTCAGATTGAGGCATTTCAAAAGGAATTACAGCGTTTTGAGCGAAATTATGATGAAATATTAGAGCAAATTCGAGAGGTTAATAGTAGTGCTCCAATAATAATGATTGGAATTTATAACCCTATTACCATAGTTACAGATGAAACGAGCGAAGTAGATCAAATCATAACAGACTGGAACGACACTATAGAATCGCTATCCTATAGTAATACAAATGCTTGTTACGCACCTATTGATACTTTGTTTGATTCTAATGCAAACTTAGTCTATCATACCGATTTTTTTCATCCGAACAGCAAGGGATATGAGCTGATAGTAGATAACGTAGTAAATTCTTTAGAAAATTGTGGTTTGATAGATGAGCAAAGTAGGGAATTGTTCTTTTGAGGAGCTGGTTTAGATGAATAAGTGGATGATTGCCTTTTTTTTATTATTATTAATCATTGCAGGGAGTATAGGAACCCTTTTTTACTGGATTACATCTCCAACGGAAAATGTTGACGTTGAAAGTATTACTACACCTGACCCTTCCGGACATATATTAACTGTAAATGTCTCTAAGGAAGATTTTCAGGGAATAGCAAATACTTTTATAGCTACAGCGATGGATGATAAACCTATTCCCCTTCAATTGAGTGTAGAGGAGCAAATTATTTTAAGCTCTGAGTTAACCATTTTCTCATTAACTCTTCCAGTAAAGATGTATTTTGAACCTTTTGTCGAAGAGAATGGGAATATTCGTTTGGAACAATCGTCGGTTGAAGTCGGACAGCTTCAATTACCACCCGATACTGTGTTAAAGTTATTACGAGATTCAATAGACCTCCCTCGCTGGATGGTAGTGAAGCCTGATGAAGAAGAAGTTTTAATTCAGTTGGCTAGTATTCCTATGGCGTCTGGTGTAAATGTTCGAGCGAAGGAATTGAATCTTCAAGAAGACAAAATTGTTTTAGAAATTATAGTTCCATCGAAATGAGGGATATAAAATGGAAAAAGCAACATTTGCAGGTGGCTGTTTTTGGTGTATGGTAAAACCGTTTGATTCTTATGACGGCATTGAAAAAGTTGTTTCCGGTTATACGGGTGGTAATTTACCTAACCCTACTTATGAACAAGTGTGTTCAAATGCTACCGGACACTTTGAGGCAGTTCAAATTACGTATGATCCGGAAAAATTTTCTTACGATCAACTACTGGATATATTTTGGCTGAACATCGATCCAACAGATGAAGAAGGGCAATTTTTCGACAAGGGATCTTCCTATCAAACAGCTATTTTTTATCATAATGAAGAGCAGCAAGAAAAAGCAGAACAATCAAAGGCTGCTTTAAATGCCTCTGGACGATTTCCGAAAAAAATAGCTACCAAAATTTTGCCTGCATCTGAGTTTTATGAGGCAGAAGAATACCATCAAGACTATTATAAAAAGAATCCAAGTCATTATAATAGATACTTTGTTGGTTCTGGTAGAGCAAACTTCGTTGAAAACAATAGGAGGTTACAAAATGAAGGATAAATTAACTGAAATGCAGTATTACGTGACTCAGCAAAATGGAACAGAACCACCCTTTCAAGGAGAATATGATAAGCATTTTGATGAAGGAATTTATGTAGATGTTGTTTCAGGCAAACCATTATTCCATTCAAAGGACAAATATGATGCTGGTTGTGGCTGGCCAAGCTTTACTAGACCAATCGAGAGCCACGAGGTAACTGAGCATTTTGATGATTCTCATGGTATGAGAAGAGTAGAAGTGAGAAGTAAAACAGCAAACTCACATCTTGGTCACGTATTCCCTGATGGTCCAAAAGAAGAAACAGGCTTACGTTACTGTATTAATTCAGCTGCTATGCGTTTTGTTCCCAAGGACAAGCTAGAGGAAGAAGGCTATGGAGAATACTTAAAACTATTCTAATGTAAAAAAGCATGGATTCATATCCATGCTTCAGACTGTAGACAAACTCCAAAAATTTTGGAGTTTGCCTACAGTCTTTTTTCTTTTAAAATAGAAGTAACGCGAGGAAGAGTTGATTTAAGCTACGAACGGATGCTTTCCGCGGGCACGGCCTCAGCCGCTTCCCTCGCTGCGCTCAGTCCAGGGTCTTCAGCTCGTGCTGTTCCCGCTGGAGCATTCCTGTATGATTACTTTACAGGCTCTTGAAAAAAAAAGAACCCTCTTATATGATGCTAGAGTAACAACAACCAATTGAATACTCAAAACATATATAGGAGGGCCCCTTATGAATAATAGTATGAATCATAAAATTAATCAAGTAACTGAAAAGACATTGGTCATTGGGATCGATATCGCCAAGCGCAAACATTACGCCTGTGCTGTAGACGACCGTGGACGAGTATTGCATAAGTCATTCCCTATCAGACAGTCGGCAGAAGGATTTACGACCTTCTATGAACAGCTACTCGCATTAAAAAACAAACACGAGAAATCAGAAATCC
>NZ_JAMAWN010000016.1:0-80193 GCF_023713305.1 Psychrobacillus sp. MER TA 171
GTTCAACTCATCTGGGGTTATTCGCCCATGGGATTCACGCACAAAAAATGTGAAGTGGGGTTTTTACACTTCTCAAGTAGGTTTGAAAACATTGTATACAATTTTACACAATACTATGGACTTGACTGCGGGTGTCTCACGTTTATGGGCGCTTTTCTTTCATTTATGGGTCAGTTTCAACTGGTTTATGGGCGCTTCCCCCCCTTTATGGGACACTTTGCACTAGTTTATGGGCGGGTCTCACGCTTATGGGCGCTTTTCTTTCATTTATGGGTCAGTTTCAACTAGTTTATGGGCGGTTTCCACCCCTTTATGGGACAATTTCCGCTAGTTTATGGGCGGGTCTCACGTTTATGGGCGCTTCTCACGTTTACGGGCTTTCTTCCCCTCAATCCACCCCACAAAAAAAAGCAAGCACACCAGGTGCTTGCTTCACTCTACAACTATATCAATTATTTCACCGGAACTACTGATCCGCCCCATTCTTCTAAGATGAAATCTTGAATTTCCTGGGATTTTAGGGCTTCTACTAGTGCTTTGATGCGCTCGTCTTTTTCGTCACCTGCGTTTACCGCTACTAGGTTTACGTATGGAGATTCTGAGTCTTCAATTGCGATTGCATCCTCTAGTGGGTTTAAGCCAGCGTCGATTGCGTAGTTGGAGTTGATTAGCAATGCGTCGCCTTCATTGTTTTCATATAGCTGAACCATTAAAGCAGCTTCGTAGTTTGGATCGAATTCTAGGTTCTTCGGGTTGTCTATAATGTCATCAATTTCTGCTTTTGTTTTATCTATTCCCTCAGCAAGCGTAATTAGCCCTTCTGCTTCTAGCATTGCTAGTACGCGGCCATGGTCAGCAACCGAGTTACTCATTAAGATCGTTGCTCCTTCTGGAAGCTCTTCAATCGAATCATACTTTTGAGAGTAAAGACCAATCGGCTCGATATGGATGCCACCAGCATTTACGAAGTCATAATCGAAATCATTCATTTGTGATTCTAGATAAGGAGCATGTTGAAAATAATTGGCATCTAAGTCGCCATTATTTAAGTCTTTATTTGGTAGTACGTAATCTTGGTACGTTTCAATTTGAAGCTCAATGCCTTGTTCTTCTAAAATAGGTACTACCTGCTCTAAAATTTCTGCGTGCGGTACGTTAGAGGCACCAACAACTAATTTGTCGCTATCCTCATCGCCACATGCAGCAAGTGTTAATGCACTAACAGATAATAAAACCCCAGCCAATAATTTTTTCATACTCAATCTCTCCCTATCTTTTATCAATTTTTGTAGTAATAATATCGCCAATCCATTGTAGAATAAAGACGATGATTAATATTAAAATAGTAGCTATAAACGTTACATCCTCGCGACTACGTTGGAATCCATCTTGAAATGCTAGATTTCCAAGTCCTCCAGCTCCAATAATACCTGCCATCGCTGTGTACCCAACTAGTGAAATACAGGTTACGGTAATACCAGATACTAAGGCGGGCATCGATTCTGGCAATAAAACCTTCCAAATAATTGTAGAAGTTTTAGCACCCATAGATTTAGCTGCCTCTAGTACACCCTTGTCGATTTCTCGTAGTGCGATTAAAACCATACGGGCATAAAATGGAGCAGCTCCAATTACTAATGCAGGGATGGCCGCATTCGGACCACGCATCGATCCCGTCAACAACGTTGTAAATGGTATCAATAAAATGATTAAAATAATAAACGGTATAGAACGGAAAATATTGACTACTCCACTGGTCAACCAGTTTGCTATTTTATTTGCCCATGCTTGGTGTGGACTTGTCAAAAATAATAATAGTCCTAATATTAGTCCAAAGATTGCTGTTAGGACTGTAGAAATTGCAGTCATATAAAGGGTTTCTATAGTGGCTTCCCACATTTTAGGCCAATCAACATTTGGAAATAACGATTCAATCATTGTTGATCACCTCAGTTTTAACTTTTTGCGCGTGGATAAATTCAATTGCCTCTTCCACTGCTTGTTCATTTCCATCTATTTGAAGGATTAGTGTCCCGAACGCTCCACTTTTCGTGTGTGATATATTTCCTTGCACGATGTTTACTTCTAAATCGAACTGTTTGATTAATCTTGAAAGAATTGGTTGCTCTGTAGTATCTCCAACGAAAACGAGCTTAACTAGCTTGCCGTTTGGATAAAGCTTAACTAGATTTTGAATGGTTTGAATTGGCTCTTTAGAATCTGAAATTTGAGAAACGAAACGCTTTGTAATAGGCTGTTGTGGCTTTTGGAATACCTCAAGCACATCTCCCTCTTCTACAACTTGCCCATTTTCCATAACCGCTACTCGGTTACAGATCTTTTGAATAACTTGCATCTCATGTGTGATTAATACAATGGTTAATCCGAGTTTTTCATTAATGCTTACGAGCAAGTCTAAAATGGAGTCGGTTGTTTCAGGGTCAAGAGCTGATGTTGCCTCATCACAAAGCAATACCTCTGGACCATTAGCCAACGCTCTTGCAATTCCTACGCGTTGCTTTTGTCCTCCAGATAATTGAGATGGGTAAGAGTCTCCTCTTCCTTCCAATCCAACAAGGCTTAAAAGCTCCTCTACTCTAGCTTTTCTTTTTTCCTTTGGAACTCCTGCAATTTCTAATGGGAATGCTATATTTTCAGCGACAGTTCGCGACCATAGTAAATTGAAATGCTGGAAGATCATGCTTACTTTTTGACGAAAGCTTCGAAGCTTGTCCTCATTAATAGATGTAATTTCCTGGCCATTCACTGTAATATGACCGTCAGATGGCTTTTCTAGCCCATTCAACAAACGTATTAGCGTACTCTTGCCCGCTCCGCTGTATCCAATAATCCCGAAAATTTCTCCACGCTGTATGTCCAGATTTACACTATCAACTGCAACGATTTCTCCTTGCTTTGTAATAAATCTTTTCGAAACGTCTTTTAAACTAATCAAGTAAATCTGACCACCTTTCCTAATAAAAAACCCCTTCTGCAAAAGAGCAGAAGGGGTGTATGTTATCTATTTAAAATAACGTTCATCCATTCTCTCATTTCCCAAAGCTATAGCTTTGCGTGACTTGGCACCATTTCACTTTCATGACGGTTGCCGGGCTTCAAAGGGCACTTCCCTCCACCTCTCTTAATAAGAGCGACACTATTAAATTGTGTTTTCAACATAACGAATATTATCATAGGTTTTCATCTTCGTCAATAGCCTTTATTGTTTCCAATAAGTAAGGAACTGATTGAAAAGCATAGATTTTCTTTTCCACTTTCCCATGTTTTGTAATAAGAAGACAAGGTACGCTTTCAATTTCCTGTTCTATCGCCAAATCACCTAGAAAATTAATATTTGCCTGACCAATTGGATAGGTAACCATTTCTTTAATAACATTCATCATTTTACTTGCTACCTGACACGTTCCACACATAGGCGTATAGATATAAAACAAGGTAAGTGTTGAATTGTTTTTAGCGCTATCCCATTGTTCTCTAGTCCATTCATTCATACACATCATCCTAAGGTAAAAATTCTTTTTTCACCTTAATATTAACACGTTTTAATATAGATGCCAAAACCTTCGCCGGTGTGTTTGCTACTTCGCCATACGTCGGGTTCGTATACAAATGAATTGCCTCTGGATACTCCTTCCTAACGACCGATCGAATTTGTTCCCCGGATTTGTCTGCATCTAGAAAAGCATAAATCGGCAAGCCATCATAAGGGCTTAATAGCTCCTCCAATTTTACATCGGATATCGTTCCATTAGTACATATAATTTCTGGAGATTCATCGAGAAGGCTTAATAATTGCAGCTTATCAGACCTACCCTCAACGATAATTATTTTATCACTAAATACATGTGCCATTTAGCTTCTCTCCCAACTTATCCTTTCCTTTATTATATGAAAAAAACGCCGATTATTAACCGGCGTTTTCATTATTACTCTGCTATTAATTCTTCGTACTTTTCAGGAGATAATAAGCTGTCCACTTCTGATACGTCAGAAGGCTCAACCACGATCATCCATGCATTTTCATAAGGTGATTCATTAACAAATTCGGGGCTATCTTCTAGCTCAGTATTTACTTCTACTACTTTACCACTGATAGGTGCATATAATTCTGAAACAGTTTTTACGGATTCAACGCTACCAAAAGCGTCTCCTGCCTTGATCTCATCGCCAACTTGTGGAAGTTCAACGAATACGATATCTCCAAGTTCAGATTGTGCAAAATGAGTAATTCCAATACGGACATTTCCGTCCTCATTTTTTACCCATTCATGTTCAGCTGAGTACTTAAAATCTTTAGGTACGCTCATAAATAAACCCCTCTCAAATAATTAATCCATTCTATTTAATATTCACATATTTTCATAGTAAATACAAGGTGCTTTAAGAGGTTTTCCACATGTCTTCAAACTGCTCTTCTTTAAAACCAAGCGTTAGCTTATGTCCATTATATACAAGAGGTCGTTTAATCAATTTTCCATCCGAAGCAAGCAGCTCTAACTGCTCATCCTCCGACATTGTAGGAAGCTTGTCCTTCAATTGTAATTCACGATATTTTACGCCGCTAGTATTAAAGAATTTTTTCAGTTCATAATCGCCTTGTGCCACCATTTCCTTTAAAAGTTCCTTTGAAGGCGGTGCGTCAACGATATGATGGTTCTCAAATGGGATATCGTTATCTTTCAGCCATTTGCTTGCTTTGTTGCATGTACTACATTTTGGATATCCATAAAATTGGATTGTCATTTATATCTCACCTTTTTCTTTTTATCATAATAATATTTTGTTACTCATGCAAGAGAGAACAGTGAAATGCTCTCTTCTTAACTTTAAAAATATCCTTGTTTTTGCTTAGCGGTGATAAATTCCCGTGAGCGGTCATAAATCTCGCTAAACGGTTATAAACTCATTCCCCTTCATGGCAATATCGTTTTTCGGACAAAAAAGCCATCTGGAGTTCCAGATGGCCAATGCTATTATTAAACTACAAATTTTTCAGCTTCGATTAGCTTAACGGAAGCTTCGCGTTTTTTCTCGATCACGTTATATGGTGTGTAGCGAGTTAGCTTGCGAAGTGCAGAAATCATCATGCGTAAGTTATCGCCATCAACTGAAGCAATTAGTGTTTCTTTTGCTGCTGCTTCGATTTCATTGAAGGCTTCTTGGCAGAAGATTTGAGTGTAAAGAAGCTTTTGTGCTGCTTTTTCTTCTCCACTGCGTGCGATTGCTTTTTCTGTACGTAGTACTGCTGATTCCATTGCAAAGATGTTGTTCGCAATGTTTGCGATGTGTACAAGTACTTCTTGCTCTGCTTCTAATTTTGTACCGAAGCGTTGAGCAGCCATACCAGCAGCTAAAATACCGATTTTCTTAGCGTTTGCAACTAGCACTTTTTCTTGAGCTAATGCTTCATCGCCAACTTCCTCTGGCATCATCATTAATAGCTCTTCCTGCAGACCTTGTGCTTTTTGAAGAAGTGGTAATTCACCCTTCATTGCTTTTTTCAGGAATGTTCCTGGAACGATTAAGCGGTTGATTTCATTTGTACCTTCGAAAATACGGTTAATACGTGAGTCGCGGTAAATGCGCTCTACTTCATATTCTTGCATGAAGCCGTACCCGCCATGTAATTGAACCGCTTCGTCCGCGATGTAATCTAGAACCTCAGAACCTACTACTTTGTTAATAGAGCATTCAATTGCATACTCAGCAATTGCAGCTGCAATTTTTGTTCCGTCTTTTTGATCTTCTTCGCTCATTTGGCTCATGCGATCCTCGAAGTAACCAACTGTACGGTAAATTAAGCTTTCTGTCGCATATAGCTTAGACGCCATTGTTGCTAGCTTTTGCTTCGTTAAATTGAATGAAGAAATAGGCGTTTTAAATTGTTGGCGTTGATTAGAATAAGTAATTGCTAGCTCTAATGCACGTTTAGAACCACCTATCGTACCTACACCTAATTTGTAACGACCGATGTTCAGGATGTTGAATGCAATAATATGACCACGGCCAATTTCACCTAATAGGTTTTCAACTGGAACCTGTGCGTCTTCAAGGATCAATGTACGTGTAGAAGAAGATTTGATACCCATTTTCTTCTCTTCTGCACCTACAGATACTCCTGGGAATGTTCTTTCTACGATAAATGCAGAGAATTTGTCACCGTCTACTTTTGCGTAAACAACGAATACGTCTGCAAAGCCTGCGTTAGTGATCCATTGCTTTTCACCATTAAGGACATAGTGAGTTCCTGCTTCATTTAATTTAGCAGTTGTTTTTGCTCCTAGAGCATCTGAACCTGAGCCTGGCTCTGTTAAAGCGTATGCAGAGATTTTTTCTCCTGACGCTGAGTTTGGAAGGTATTTTTTCTTCTGCTCTTCATTACCGAAAAGAACGATTGGAAGCGTACCGATTCCTACATGCGCTCCGTGAGTGATGGAGAATCCACCTGCTACTGATAGCTTTTCAGCGATTAATGCAGAAGAGATTTTGTCTAATCCTAGGCCATCATATGCCTCTGGAATATCAGCTGCTAAAAGACCTAAGTCACCAGCAGATTTCAATAAACGTACAGAGTGATCAAACTCATGATTTTCTAGGTTTTCCACAACAGGTAATACTTCGTTTTTAACATAGTCTTCTGCTGTTTTAGCAATCATTTTTTGCTCATCATTGAAATCCTCTGGTGTAAATACGCGGCTTGCCTCAATATCTTCTACTAAAAAGCTTCCACCTTTAATTGCATCTTGAACTTGTGTCATTTCCTTCTCCTCCTATTGTGTGTAAACGTTTGTTTAATTGATTGTGAAATGCGCCCTTTAATCAAAGCGCATTTCCCTCTTAAAATTAAAGAAGTTCAAATACTCCAGCTGCTCCCATGCCTCCACCAATACACATCGTCACAACACCGAATTGCTTCCCTTGTCTTCTAAGTTCGCTCATCATTTTTAGAGTTAAGATAGAACCCGTTGCTCCAAGTGGATGCCCTAGTGCGATAGCTCCACCATTTACATTTACTTTATCTAGATCGATACCTAAATGACGAACGACTTGGATGGATTGAGAAGCGAATGCTTCATTGATCTCCCATAGGTCGATATCTTCAATAGATAGACCTGCAATTTTCAATGCTTTAGGTACCGCAACAATTGGTCCGATCCCCATTACGTCCGGAGCCACTCCACCAACTGCGAATGAACGGAATTTTGCTATCGGCTTTAAGCCCTGTGCCTCTGCAACTTCACGGTCCATCACTAATACTGCGCCTGCACCGTCCGATGTTTGAGATGCATTACCTGCAGTTACAGAACCACGCACGTTGAATGCTGGACGTAATTTTGCAAGTGTTTCTACTGTTGTTCCTGGACGTACACCCTCATCCATTTCGAACATAAATTTTTTCGATTGCGCTTTGTTGTTTTCATCTACGAAATGCTTGATCACTTCAACCGGAACGATATCATCGTTAAATTTACCAGCTGCAATTGCCGCTGCAGCAAGCTGATGTGAACGAACAGCAAATGCATCCTGGTCTTCACGGCTCACATTATACTTATTCGCCACCTGCTCTGCTGTATGACCCATTCCCATATAATATTGAGGCGCTGTTTCTGCTAAATGAGCATTTGGTCGAATGACATTACCCATCATTGGAACCATACTCATAGACTCTACTCCTCCGGCAATAATTGCCTCGGAGTGACCTAGCATAATACGTTCAGCCGCATATGCGATGGATTGTAAGCCAGAGGAACAGAAACGATTGATTGTGATTGCTGGTGTTGTATCTGGAAGTCCAGCAAGTGCACCGATATTACGAGCTACGTTCATTCCTTGCTCTGCTTCTGGCATTGCACATCCTAAGATTAAATCATCTATTGGGCCATCGTATCCGCCCGCTCTTTTTAATGTCTCTTTTACTACCAATGCTCCGAAATCATCTGGGCGTACATTGGCTAGAGATCCTTTTTTCGCTTTACCAACTGGTGTTCTTGCACCTGCTACGATAACTGCTTCACGCATGAGTTCTCCTCCTTTTACCTAACGCAGTCTAGTTGCGTAATGGTTTACCTTTCACTAACATGTGCTGCATTCTTGCCTGGGATTTAGGGTCTGCAACTAAACTTAAGAAAGCTTCACGCTCTAAGTTCAATAAATATTGCTCATCTACTAACGTACCGTATGGAACCTCTCCACCAGCAATCACATAGGCAAGCTTTTTAGCAATTTTCAAATCATGCTCACTAATATATCCTGATAAGAACATGCCTTCAGCTCCTAATAAAAGTGCTGCATATCCCGGGGATCCTACAACTGGTACCTTTTCACGAATCGGCGCCTTATAGCCTGCTTCTGCTAGGGCTAGTGCAGCTTGCTTCGCATCATAGATTAAGTGATCTGGGTTAACGCTAATGCCGTCAGCCATGCTTAAGAAATTGTTCTCACGTGCCTCTTCACCCGAAGTGGATACCTTAGCCATAGCGATTGTTTCAAAAACCTTGCTAGCTACATTTAAGTAATCTATTTGCACTCCGTTTGGAATTCCTTTTAGGTGTTTCATGTAAAGCTCTTTATTACCCCCACCACCAGGGATTAGACCAACGCCCGCTTCCACAAGTCCCATATAAGTTTCAGAAGATGCTTGAATATGAGCTGCTGGTAGAGTTACCTCTGCTCCTCCACCTAATGTCATTCCAAATGGAGCAACTACTACTGGCTTGGCAGAGTATTTAATTTTCATCGTTGCGTTTTGGAATTGTCGAACAACGAAATCTAGTTCAAAAATATTATCATCCTGAGCTTCCATTAGAATCATGCCAAGGTTTGCCCCAACGCTGAAGTTTTTACCTTGGTTACTAATGACAAGACCTTTAAAGTTTTTCTCTACTTCATCAACCGCAAAGTTAATCATTTGAAGAATATCTAATCCAATGGAATTGGACTTAGAGTGGAATTCAAGTAACGCAATTCCGTCTCCTAAATCGATTAAGCTAGCTCCTGAATTCGACTTGATAACACCATGCTTTTTCTTGTAGCTCTTTAAGTTAATCATTTTTTCATTTACTGGTACTGCTTGGTAGTCCGATCCGTCAAAGTAGAACAACTCTCCGTTATCCTCTTTATAGAAGGAACTAAAACCTTTATCTAGTAAAGACTGAACGAAAGCAGGGATCTCATATCCTTCAGACGTCATTTTTTCAACAGAGTCTTTTACTCCGATTGCATCCCAAATTTCAAAAGGTCCTTGCTGCCAGCCGAAGCCCCATTTCATTGCATTGTCAATTGCAACGATATCATCTGCAATTTCACCGTGAAGCTGAGCAGAGTAGATAAGTGTTGGACTTAAAATACTCCATAAAAGCTCTCCCGTGCGATCCTTTGCATATGTTAACGTTTTCACTTTAGCGGCTAAGCCTTTTTGTTGCTTTGCCATTTCCATGGAAGGAGTTTTCAGCTTCTTCATTGGTCCATATTCTAAAGTTTCCGGATCTAATTCTTTAATTTCTTTGCCTTCTTTTAAGAAGAAGCCTTGCCCTGTTTTAGCACCAAGCCACTTGTTTTCAAGCATTTTTTGCATGAAAGCGGGGACTTCAAATACTTTTTGCTCTTCCCCTGTTGTTTGGTCATATACGTTTTTTGCTACGTGAGCAAATGTATCAAGACCTACTACATCAAGCGTACGGAACGTTGCAGACTTCGGACGGCCAATAAGTGGACCAGTAACAGAATCTACCTCTCCAACTGAGTAGCCTCTTGCTTGCATCTCACGAAGGGTTACAAGTAAACCGTATGTTCCAATTCGGTTGGCTATGAAGTTAGGCGTATCTTTTGCAAGAACAACACCTTTTCCAAGCACATCCTCACCAAAGGTTTGCATGAATTCCACTACTTCAGGAGCAGTCGTATTAGCAGGAATCACTTCCAATAGCTTCAAATAACGAGGTGGATTGAAGAAATGAGTGCCAAGGAAATGCTTGCCAAAGTCTTCTGATCTACCTTCTACCATTGCATTGATACTGATTCCTGATGTGTTAGAGCTTATAATTGTGCCTGGCTTACGAACTGCATCTATTTTGTCATATAAATTTTTCTTAATATCTAAGTTTTCTACTACTACTTCAATAATCCAGTCCACATCTTTTAGCTTTTCAAGATCATCCTCTAAATTCCCTGCCGTGATTAGTTGCAGGTTCTTTTTCGATGTTAATGGTGCTGGTTTTTGCTTTAATAATTTCTGTACGGCAGTTTCCGCAAAACGATTACGTACGGAAGGATGCTCCAATGTAAGTCCTTTTGCTTCATCCTCTTTACTAACTTCTTTTGGTACGATATCCAGCAAAAGTGTTGGTATACCGATGTTTGTTAAGTGAGCTGCAATCCCAGATCCCATTACCCCTGAACCAAGTACAGCTGCTTTTTTAATTTGATATGTCACGTGCAAAGCCTCCCCTTCATCTTGAATGAACGCTCATTCATTTTAATTACAAAAAAAATAGAAGCAATCTCTATATCTATTATTCTAGTGCAATGTTTAAATTTTCGCAATAATAAAATGAATAATTTAATACATTTTTCTTTCTCCTATTTGGGAAACAGTGTAAACTGTATGTATTATCATTGGAGGTATCTTATAATGAAAAAAATTACTACAACTGAGCAATTTAATGAAATCATTTCTGGTGATCAAGAGGTATTAGTAAAATTTGAAGCAGGCTGGTGTCCTGATTGTCGTCGCATGGAAATGTTTATCGATCCTATCATGGAAAAGTATAATAATTACGCATGGTATGAAGTAAATCGTGACGAGCTACCTGAAATCGCTGAAAAGTATCAAGTAATGGGGATTCCTAGCCTACTTATATACCAAAACGGCGAGAAAAAAGCTCACCTGCATAGTGCAAATGCGAAAACACCGGACCAGGTAGAAGAATTTTTACAAGCGCAAACTAAATAGATATTATTTAGAACAGCTACATATAGGCATAATATTCAAACTGAATAGTCTATACTTTCTTTAGAACACATAAGCCAAGGTAACCTTAGAAAGTATGAAAGGAAATAGGACTGCTCTTAACGACAGTCCTCTTCTACTTTCTTACCATAATAAGAAAAACAGAGGTGTTATATTTGTCGCAAGAAAACGAAATTCTGGAATTAAAAGAGAAAGTCGCTTACTATGAACGAATTATAAAAGCAATGTCCACCCCAATCATTCCATCTATTGTGCCTAAAACAATTTTGATGCCGATTGCCGGCTATATGTATAAGGAACGCTTTGAAAATATTGAGACGGAAACACTACAATATATTGGCGAGCATAAAGAAGTAGAACACGCTATTTTCGATTTTACCGGGGTAACTGTGGAGCATATTGAGGAATTCGATTACAATGAATTGGCCATTTCTATATCCCGACTGAATAGCTCTCTTCGTTTAATGGGAATCCGTCCAATCTATGTTGGCTTTAACCCGAAATTTATTCGTGAAATTGTCCATGCAGATCTACATGTTAATATCGAAACATATAAAAATTTCCGAGAAGCATTGAACCGCCTACTGCAAGAATCCAATAAAACAATCGCTTCTAAATAAAAAAAGGATTAGGGATTTCTCCTAAACCTTTTTTCTAGCGACAAAGGAAACGAGAAATTGTTCTCGCATCTCCCTTTGTCTTTTTTATCATGTTAACTTAAAAATTTGTCATACAAATTGGTGCTTTTCGTGGCTTAAACCAGTCATCTAAATCCTCTGGGCTACAACCCTTCACTACTACTTCACCATAGCTATCCAAATCCTTAATCGATACACAGCCCATCCACCATGCACTTAAATCTTGAATTCCTATTTCGATGTTCACCTGACCGATATTCTCTCCAACTTTTTCAATATTCCATTCTCCACCCAAAAATGAAAGCTTATAAAAGCCTGACTGCTCCTCGATAAAGGTATCCTCGACCTTCACAATAATTTCTGGTTGGCCGGCTGGCTTGCGAAGTGCTTGAAAATGCATCTGCTTAAAAAAGAGTGGAATATCTGAAATCCGATACATTAAACCCGATCCAGTGGTGGCCACCTCATGATAGACACTAGGTATTAAGTGATTAGAGTCATTTGGTGGATTGTTTAAGCTATAAACAAATGCCGGGTTGTTTGTTCCATATATGATTCGGTCGACCTGGTCCTGCTGGGAATCAACCCATGCCTCTAGCTGCTTAAAGCCCTTCTGGCTACTCCATACCCACTCATGAATCATCATATTTTGATGCAGGAAGTGACTATCCTTCACTGGCTGAAGGCTAAAAGCCAAGGCACCAATCAGCTTGCCGTCTTCTCGGACCCCTACATAACGAGATGCTGCATTTTTAATATGCTGACGCTCACTCCATGTCCGTTTGATCATACCATGATGCATTTGGGCAAAGTGGTTAAATAAGACTGTAATTTCTTCTACATCTGTAGGAGATAACAGCTCTACCAAGTCCTTCTGCCCATTACTATTTAAAGCACCTGGTTTTATCCTAAACTCGTACTTTAATGGTCCGTAGCCATAGCCCATTTTGCGGTAAAAACTAGAGCTAAAAGGATAAAGAGCAACAAGGGCAACATTTTCCTTTCTTGCCTCTTGGTGAAAATGGTTCAACAGCTCAAAAGCTACCTTTTCCTTCTTATGTAAAATATGTACTGCCACCATGCCTATCCCAAATAGACGTTGAAACTCACCATTAATATTACATTCAAAATCACTTCGTCGGTAGATTCCTACTAATTCTTCTTTTGCGTTAAAGCTTCCATAAAAAAGAATGCCGTTTTCTTCCCTTTGCTCTCGTTTCAGTCTTTCCTCATATTCCTTCTTCTTTTCCTCTGACTGAATGCCCATTCCTGGATATGCCATAGACGCTAGGTCAGCTGCTGCCTCAAAATCCTTTTCCCCTAATACTCTAATCAAACCATCCATCCCCTTAGTAATTAAATTAGAATTGCTATTTATATAAAAAACACGAACAATAATTGATTTTAGCTACTGGAAACCGGTCTGCTAGCAACTGATACACAAGTCTAATTGCAACGCCTTGTCTCTCATGCCGCATTCAATCAAATAATTGTTCGTGTTTAAAATGGAAAACATTATTTAGGAAATTAACTTAATTTAATGCTTTTAGTAAAAACTTTTAGGGTAATATAAACGTACTGTATATAGTAACCAGAAAGGAGAATTAACTTGAAAATCCAATTGGCGGTTAAAGGCTTTTCCCAGTACGATGTTTCCATTAATCCGAAGCTACAATCATCTGCATGTGGACCGGTCACAGTATACGTGCTCCTAAACTATCTTTTACCGAACCACTCCTACATTCCTAACGATTTGTATAAACATTTAAAAGGAACAAGAATCGGTCTATTTACATATCGATTTATTAGGCGATTAAAAAAGCTTCTTGGTCCTGGTTGGACAATCCAAAAATGCTCCATAGAGGAGTCCTTAGGTGAGCTGCAACAAGGTAGACCAGTGGCATTAAAGTTTGATAAATATTTTTCTTTTAAATGGAAACAGAAATTCTCTTTTTCCTACCACTGGGTACCATTAATTGGGTATGAAAAAAATAACGATGAACTCTATTTAATCGTTCATGATAATGGTGGAAGAGGACGAGAAAGTTCTATACGCAAGATAAAATATACGGAAAATGCTCCTATCCTCACATTTATTAAAGTTGTCCCACCGGCTTCTGTTTCCCTTGCAGCTGACGAGCTAAAATAGTATAGCCATGCTCATATAAAAAATCGAATTTGTTCGTATCAATATTCGGTATGACTAAATGATCCAGCTCCGCTTCAATTGGTACATCTCTACTGATGGTAGCAAGCTGCTTCGATAAGTGAAGCATTTCTAAATCAGCTTCAATTTTTGTTCGCTGACCCTTTGTTAGGAGATGCAGTGAGTCTATTACCTTTTCAACTGAACCATAGGCTTGTATAAGCTGAAGAGCAGTTTTCGGTCCAATACCCTTCACTCCTGCATAGCCATCACTGGAATCTCCCATAAAGGCCTTCACATCCGGGAACTGCAGTGGAGAGATACCGTATTCCTCTGTGAATCTTTCATGATTATAGTAGTCATATATCGTAAAGCCCTTTTTCGTGAATGCAATTTCAGTAGAAGGATCTAAAAGCTGAAGTAAATCCTTATCGCCACTGACAATCGTGAAATGGGCTTCGTCTTTCCATTTATGTGTGATAGATGCAATCGTATCGTCTGCTTCCATTCCAACTATCCCAAAGTTTTGCCATCCTAAATGCTCCGACAGCTCCTGGGCCATATCAAATTGAGGAATCATCTCCTCTGCCGGCTTTGGTCGAATCGCCTTATACCCATCAAATAGATCATTTCTAAACGTCTTCATTCCTTTATCCCAGCAAACCGCCATATGAGTAGGGTTCATTAGCTCCTGTGCTGCCAATACGTGACGAGCAAAGCCCTGTACTGCATTCGTTGGAATACCCTTTTCATTTTTAAAATAGTTTCCTGACATAGCAGTTGCAAAGAAAGAACGGAATAATAATGCCATACCATCTATAACTAATACACGAGGTTTTTCCTGTGTCATATACATCATCCTTTAGTTTATTAAAAGCACCTAAACAAGCAGTTTAAAACTTTTATCACATATTATTATAACATGGATTGAAAATAAAAATTAAGGGTATATAATTCTAAAAAACTCTTTGGAGGTACATATGAATCTACATAACGGGTCTCTTTATTGGCCAACTACAACAAAACCATTTACTCCAACATTCATTGAGCCTTTAGATATATACGATGTCGTTATTGTCGGTGGAGGAATGTCTGGCTCCTTAACTGCGCTATCGCTTGCGAAGGCCGGATTGAAGGTTGCAGTATTAGATAAACGTATGATGGGTACCGGCAGCACTAGCGCAAATACAGGATTACTTCAGTATTCAAATGACATTATGCTTCATGAACTAATTGACCAAATCGGCGAAAAGGATGCTGTTCGCTTTTATCAGCTCTGTTATGAAGCAATGGATGATTTAGAGCTTGTAGCTAAAAGTCTCGATGAGGATTCAGATTTTATACGACGCCCTAGCCTGTGTTTTGCTAGCGAAGAAAATGATGTGGAGAAGCTAAAGGCGGAATACATAACACTTCAAAAATATAACTTCCCTTGTGATTATTTAGGAAGGAACGAGATAGCCAAAAAATTTTCCTTTTCCAAGGATGGCGCCCTACTAACTTTAGGTGACGCAGAGGTTAACCCGTTAAAGTTTGTACAAGGGGTTCTTCGAAAAGCGGAAGAGCTAGGAGTTCATCTATATCCATATACAGAAGTTATAAATGTGATAGATAGAGATGATGATCTGGAAGTTCGAACAACTGGAAAATCGTTCTATGCTAAAAAAGTTGTATATACGACTGGATATGAGGATGTCCCTGTTGGAAAACGTAGGGGAGCTGATATCAATCATTCTTATGTGTTCGTCAGCAATCCTATTAGTAATTTAAGTGGCTGGCATGAAAAAGCTTTAATATGGGAGACAAAGCGACCTTACTTATACGCTCGTACATGCAAAGAAGGTAGATTAATTATAGGTGGTATGGACAAAGACCAACCTGAGGCACCACAATCGGAAGAGCTGATGATGAAGAGAGTAGAAAATCTTCTTTTCCAAGCAAAAGAACTATTCCCCCAATACGATATAAGCATTGATTATGCATATGCTGCGACTTTTGGAGAATCTACTGATAATCTTCCATTCATTGGAGAACATCCAACGAAAGAAAATCATTATTACCTATTAGGTTATGGTGGAAACGGAACCGTTTATAGTATGCTCGGATCTCATATATTGAGAGATTTAATAACCGGTCATAAGAATGAGGATGCTCAGATTGTACAGTTGAATAGGCTAAGTAAAAGCAAAGAAGCGACTAATCAATAATTAGTCGCTCCAAACTTTAGATAAACACCATGAATTGTGATGTTTTGTCTAAAGTTTTTTCTATTAAAGTAACGATATGTGCTCTCCTGGATCTTCAGCTCGTACTATTCTCGTTGAAAGTCTCCACTCTTCCCTCCAATCAAAAGTCGACTCCTTCTATTTGTGGGTCAAGCCTAGTAATTAGACGTTGCACGCAGAGAAAAAACCTTCTCCTAGCTAGGAATCAAAAACTTATCTCTAATTTGAAATCCAAAAAGCATTAATTTTTTGATTTGATTTTTGTTGTCTTTATTAACACGTACTAATATATTCCGTACTCTGTAGTTTGTTTGTGTAAAGCATAGTATCTTTTCTAGCTCCTCAGACTCCCACCCTTCTATAAATAGAGTTCCTTCAGATAGCTTTTCTTTATGATTTAGTTCATCTATATAAAGCGATGTTGAATTGATCCAAAAAGTGTTTTGGGGATTTCCAGAATGATAGCCCTCGAAACCTCGAAGGTAATTGAGAAGGAATCTTTGTCGGTTACCTGACCATATCTCTGTGTTAGAAATACTTTTAAAGTTACAATTGGGGGCTTTGATGTGGATATCGTTGAGCTCAGCAATAAGAATAGAATGCTTTTTCTTAAATGCCTTCTTCTTAGTAGGATTCAATTGTTTTCTTTCATATTTTGCTATATGACGCTTTTCCAGGATAAGACCAAGCTTACCCCTAAAATTTTTAGTTGAAAATAGGATAGACACAGTGCCTGGAGCATGTATGGGCATAGCCTCGCCAAGCAGTTTCTCAGCATGAAAAATATCCTTTAGTTTTCCGTTTCCGTACTCCATGTATTTATCCAGCCACTGAAAACCATAAGAAAACGCTATTAATTCATTATTAAGATGTATTACCTTTGCACTGACATGAGGCCGATCACCTTCAAACTTTTTCATAAAATCCAATCTATCGTTACTGGAGTGATTAAATTTGTCCATGTTTCCCTCTAATAAAGACTGCAATTGGTCAAATGTCACTACCTCTTCCTGTAGATCACCTAGTGCCCTTAGCTTTGCTTCCATCATTGGAGTTATAACATGTAAAATTTCTACTGGATTGTTTTTCTTTTCTATACATTTGTAGCTTCTAGCATTCATGTAATTCCTTAATTTTAGATGTGTATGATTGTCATAACTTAACGAATTAATCAAGAATACAGCCTGCTGCTTATCTAAAATAATTCCGTCCATCACAAACATAAGCACCCTATCTAAATCTCTCTTCTTTACTACGAAGTCTGTATAGGGACAGGATTGGATAGCTAACGTTTGCACAATCTTAACATTGTTCTTTTTACTCACTATAAAGGGAAAAAAAGCAATGACTTTCTGGTTTTCTCTAACACTATAAATCTCAATTTTCTTATCGTCTGAAAAATATCTCCACCAATTGTATATAAAATGAAATTCTAGAAATGGATTAGCATTTTGATTTGCTGCTAAAATAGTGGACCATTCTTTTTCATACAAACTAAGATGTTTAAATGACTTGATAAGGAATAGCTCCAAATAATACTCCTTTCTTTTATCATATAGTCGTTATAGCAAAGAAGTCTTGTACTAAAAATTAGTTTATCCGCAAACGATTCTGTTCAAAGAATCCTCTCTAAAATAATATTATTAGGCAGGCTGTTTCATTCCTATTTGCTGCGAATTAAACAATATAGATTATACAAAGAAAAAGCCATCACTCCAGTAGCTGAACTGGTAGCGTGGCTTTGTTCCACCTTTTATTCCCCATCACTATCAACCTCATGCGCTTCCTTCTCTTTCCCTCTTGGAGGTAGAAGTCTCATCTTCTCTAATACCCTTGGAAGGTTCATGGCGATAAACATGAGGAAAACTGTGAGTATTGCTAAATCATATGCGCCATAACCGATTGTTAATCCTACGCATGCGGTAATCCAAAGATTTGCTGCTGTTGTTAGACCTCGTTTCACGTTATCCTTATCCACCCAAATAACTCCTGCGCCTAGAAATCCGATACCGCTAATAACTTGAGCTGCTAATCGCATGGGATCCATATAAGGCCCTTGGTTTAAGGTAGATAAGCTCATCGCCAGTGTAGAGCCGAGACATACTAAAATATGCGTACGGATACCTGCAGGCTTGTGCTTAATAGCCCTCTCTAGTCCTATTAACAGACCTATGAATGTGGCTACTGCTAATCTTATATATAGATCATAATGTGAGTTAAATAATGATGTGACAAAGTCCAATGTGCATTCCACCCTTTAAAAGTTGTTCTTTTTACTATATGTCCTTTAGAGCATCCTTATTTCCAGTAACAAATTTGAGATTTGTTCCCATCTACGTCGAACAGCTCAAAATAGGTGTTTAGGCCATCCTGCTGTATATCTGTGACCGTTACTCCTCGACTGGATAATGTTTTATGCGCTTCATCTATAGAAGAAGAGAAAAAGATTGGATATGTACTATTTCCTCCACCATTTGGCTCTCCCTTTTCAAGCGTTAAGGGTACACCACTTTCTCCAATTTTCAAAATGGCATAGTGTTCCTCCCTATATTGTTCCTCCAGTCCTAGCATCTCCTGATACCAGCTGCTAGCGGTATTAATATCCCGCACCTTTAAGCAGACCGTATCAATTCGTTCGATTATACTCATATGCTCCCTCCTAAATAAACTGTACTCTTTCTTTTATTCGCTATCGGACGCTTAAGTCCTTTTTAAAGCTTACTCCCAATAATTCATCATTAATTCGGTTGCCCATTTTGGTTGCTTCACTTTCCCCTTCGGTAGAAATTCGCTCATCACGGGCTTAATGTCTAGCACTGGAGTCCCATCTATCGCATCTAACCCTTTGACAAAGATCGATAGCCCATCCCGTTCAATCAACTCAACCGTTGTAAGTCCTATTTTATTTGGTCGATTCTTACCTCGCTGCGCTAATATACCTACCTTCGGATAAGTCGTATTGTTTCTTGGATGCCTAGCAGTATATTGTACTTGATCGTCAGAAACAAGGTGAAACAAGAAAATGATTTCCACATGACTAAAAGCATCAATACCATCTAGACTGCTCTCGTCCCAATCATTGTTTAACCTAATTTCAGAAACTACCTCCCCCCAATAATCATCCTCCGGAGTTTTTCTAGTGTTATGTACTGTTCCAATAGAGCTAACGTGAAATGTATGCATAAATACGCCCCCTTTAAACAAGCATAACAAACTATACATAAGTGATACATTACTAATTTGTTATGTGAGGTGATAGTTATTTTAAATGAGTGCATTAAAGGATTATGACCAAATCTTGTGGAAATAAAATAGGATAAAGGGGGATTTATATGATTACAAAAGCAACGAAAGAGGATGTCTCATTTATTCTTTCTCATGCAGTAAGCTCTGCATATGATGCAACGCAACTGAAAATTTCTGAGGAGAAGGCAATAGCCATGTTTCAAGGCGTTATAGATAAAGGTGGCTTCTACTTAGTGATTAAAGAAGAGGAAGCTATTCAAGGCTGGATCATGTTAGGTGAAAATACAGACTATTTTACTGACAACAAGTATGGGTTTATATATGAAATCTATGTAATGCCCGCCCATAGAGGAAAGGGACTTTCTAAAATCCTGATCAATGAAGGAAACTCCTATTTTAAAGAACAAGGCTATGAAGCGGTCCGATTAAATGTGTTTGCCTCCAACTTTGCCAAAGAGATTTATAAGAAGGTTGGATTCCAAGAGGTTAATTGTATAATGGAAGTTAAATTATGACGTATTGTTAAACTAAATCACCTAAAGCTCCAAGCGATCCATGCTTGGAGCTTTTTGCATCTCACCGACTTACCATACTAGAGGCCGAGAATCTTTCTGCTCACTTTTCGGCTCACTCACCTTAAGTATGACATCCTTTTCAGCCCCTGGTCTTAGTAACAATTCATCCTCACGAACAATGTGACATTCTTGCCATTTTTATACAATTAGAAAGAAATTACATCAAGAGCACTCATACACATTGTTTTCATTTAAAAGGAGGAGTCAAGTGTGTCATTGTTAACCAGGTGGGCATTTAGCAACAAAGCAGCAATAGCTGTATTGACTGTATTAGTTTTAGTAATTGGGGTGATTAGTTACTTTCGTTTGCCAATGGAGTTCTTACCTTCAGCGGATAATCCACAGGTCACCATTATAACGATGGGTTCGGGAACAGATGCAAAAACAATGGAAACTGAAGTAACAAGTCCGATTGAAAGCGCAATAAACGGTCTAAATGGGAAGTCTTCCATCTATTCCAGAACAGGGGATGGATATTCACATGTAGACATCGTCTATGAATCTGGATATGATATGAAGCTGGCAAAACAGGAGGTACAAGAGGCTTTAGCACACATTTCCTTCCCTTCCGGTATAGCGAAGCCAGTGGTTTCCCAGCTGCATACGTCTATGATCCCTATTGTGAATATCGCTGTTATGTTTGAGGATGGACTTTCCTCTGAAAATGTGGAGTTTGCAAGGAACACGCTCATCTCACGCTATCAACAAATCAAAGGGATTTCCAACGTAGATTTATACGGGGCACATGATACAACCATTTCAGTTCAATTGGATATGGAAAAAATGCAGGAGAATCAAATTCCCATTGAATCAGTATTAACTATACTTCAAGGACAAAATGTTGCGGTGTCTGTTGGAGAGAAGACGGTAAACGGTCAAGTCAGTAATATTAAGGTCATCGGCGATGTAACTAGCTTAGATAAGTTAAAGCAAATGACCATTGTACCTGAAGTAACACTGGAGGACATTGCTAATATTCAGGAAGCAACCGATTCAGCTTTTATGAGTCACTTTAATGGCAAGGATACACTGGATATTAGTATTACAAAGGATAGCACATCCAATGCAGTGACGATCAGTAAGGAAGTGGAAAGAGTAACAAAGGAATTAAACGAAAAGTATACGCAGCAAGAATCCGTCATTTATGTATCTTCCTCGGACTTGGTTCAAAATTCTGTCCACACGATGATGAAGGAAGTTTTACTCGGAGCATTGTTTGCAACTATTGTAATCATGATATTCCTTCGTAACATTCGGTCTACCTTTATTACGATTATTTCGATTCCTCTATCGCTATGCCTGACTTTATTTTTACTATCGCTATCTGGTGTGACATTGAACATCTTGACGCTTGGTGGTGTCGCGGTTGCAGTTGGGAGATTAGTGGATGACAGCATAGTAGTCATAGAGAATATTTTTCGGAAGATGCAGTCCGAAAAGTTTAGTGTTCAAATGGTGATTGATGCCACAAAACAGGTTGGAGTCGCCATTACAGCATCGACATTAACGACTGTAGCAGTTTTTCTTCCCATGAGCTTGTTAAATGGTTCCTTACAGGACTTTTTACTTCCCTTTGCTCTAACGGTTACCTATTCGCTATTAGCCTCTCTATTAGTTGCTTTAACAGTGGTCCCTATCATGAGTGCTAGCTTATTGAAGAACACGAAGTTACCGGAGCATAAGGCTGCTACTCGTTTTCCAAAGCTTGTCACCTGGTCGTTGAATCATAAGTGGGTCATCTTTTTGATTTCCGCAGCATTATTTTTCGGTTCCATTGGCACATACTTTTTAATACCAAAAGGAGCAGTCAATAGTTCCTCTTCGGATTATATTACCGTCACGCTAACCTATCCAACGAGCACAGCTGCCGAGGAAGTGCAGTCAAACATGATGGATATGGAAGCTTTTATTCTTGAAATGGATGAGGTAGAACATGTTTTTGCGCAAGTAGGTACCCCTTCGGAGGCAGCACAATATGGAGCGGTGGGCTCTTCAACGGAAGCTTACTTCAGTATTTTATTACATGATAAGAATGATATCCCAATAGTAATGGAGTCAATTGAAGGAAAAAGAGAAATGTTTTCAGATGCCGCATTTGAAATGACAGAAGCCTCATTTATGATGGGTGGCTCCAGTACTAATATCAATATTGATTTAGTCGGAGAGAATATCGAAAGCTTAGAAAAGCTTGCGCCGACTATTCAAGAAAAAATTCAACCTATTACTGGCGTAAATAAAGTCACTACAAATCAAGATGAAAAGAAAACGGTCTACTCACTTATTGTTGACCCTTCCAAAGGTAATACAGAGCAAATTGCTCAACAATTAGGTGTAATGTTAAATAAAACACCGATCGGAACCATTAATATAGATGGCAAGGAAAAAGCAGTTATGCTCGAGCCACTGTTAAATATAGAAAAACCAAATGATTTAGAATCTATCCAGATCATGACTAACGAGGGAGCTGTTCCGGTAGCTTCTGTGGCAACCCTACAGTCTGAAAAGCTTGCCACTACCCTACTGCACAAGGATGGGGAAACCTATCTAAGAATTACTGCAGATGTCGATCCAGCTAGACTTTCTGAAATTGCTAGTGAAATAAACGTGGCGATATTCGGAAATGGTGAGGGCGAAAAAGGAATAGAAATATCAAAGGATATAGAAGTATTTGTAGGTGGCTCTAGTAGTCAGCAGGCAGATGAATTTGAGGATCTCTTTTTAGTGATGCTCGTCTCCATTGGATTAGTATTTTTAATCATGGTGATAACCTTCAAATCCATTCGCACACCAATTGCAATTCTCTTCTCGCTACCATTAGCAGCAATTGGAGCTGTACTTGGAATCGTAATAAGTGGTATTTCCATTGATATAACTGCTCTACTTGGTGCACTTATGCTAATTGGAGTTGTTGTAACGAATGCCATTGTCTTGCTAGACAGAGTGAAGCAAAATGAACAGAAAATGACGATACGGGAATCATTGGTTGAAGCTGCCACAACTAGAATGCGACCAATTTTTATGACAGCCATCGCGACCATCTGTGCCATGCTCCCACTGTTACTTAAGCAAGCCGAGTCAGGTATCCTTGTATCACAAAGTCTTGCAATCGTTGTAATTGGAGGATTGGCAATGGCTACCCTACTAACCTTAATCGTAATTCCATGTATTTATGAGCTTCTCTACTTTAGAAAATCTAAAAAGCAAAGACTGGCTAATACTGTGGATTGAGCAAATCCAGCTGTCCATAAATTAAGATAGGATGCATCTAAATAAACCGGTCACTTAGGCTGTAGACGAGTTGTCTATGGCCTTTTATTTATTGTAAATCTATTAAATTGCCTGTTTAGTAAATCATTTGAGACTCTTTTTAAGCGAAAACGTCTAATTTTGTAAAGGGGGGAAATAACTCTTGAGAATCACTAAATCTTTCATTATTTTCATAGGATTCATTTCACTATTTATAATGGGTTGTTCGAATGCTACAAAAGACGAAGTTCAAAATATAGAAGGTCAAAAAATAGAAGTTCAAAAGCGTGTTGGGGATGAAAATAAATACGAGGTTTTCAAAGATATCACGAATGATGAGGATGTTGAGAAAGTTAAAGAATTATAGATATGATGGGTTGGGAAAATGCAAAAGTAGAAATGGTACGTCCTCCCGATTACCGATTTTCTTTTCTAACTCCAAAAGCAAAAGGATTAGTTTATAGCATGTGGATCAGCCCAAACTCTACAGTGGAAATTATTATTTACGGAGAACATAAGTATTCTCAACTAGACAAGAGTAAGTCAACAGAACTGATTGAAATCCTTTCTAGGGAGTGAGGCTACGAGAAAAGTATCTCTTACTGTGACTATACACATTTCAATTAATCCATTTTTCTAGAAACAATAAGAAAAGCCAGACCATCTGAATTCGCTTGGTCTGGCTGTTATATTATTTGAAAGAAATTAATTCAGCGTCTAAGATTCCATCGCTGCCTATCATTTTAATAATTCCAACACCAGGAGCTAAGTAATAAGTGTAACCCGCGTTAGTTTTGAATATCACAACATTTTGGAAGGTACCTGCCTTTACTGTGACAGTGCTAGTTGTACTTATTACATTGATATTATAAATTATTCTATCATTTCCATCATAGTCTATCTCTTTTGTTTGCTTTCCTTCAATTAAAGGATATTGTACATTAAATAGACCCCAATCTGTATAATTTACACCAAATGTTATAGTAGAATCTCCCTCGTCAGAAGTAAATTCGTTATACACATATCCACCAATTTCCTGGCCCGGTATCGTCAGAAGAGTACGATTTGCACCAAATTCATTTTCAACTTTTGTAATAAACTCTCTCTTTGTAGGCTCCGTAAAGCTTGGTGAATACGTAAGCTTCATACCAGCTTTTGGGGTGATTCCACCGTGTACTTCCTTGTTCAACAAGGCAAGCTTGCTTTTAGATGGTGTTTCGTATTTTAACTTTGTACTTTTTTGCACGAAGCTACTTGCACCTAATCCATATAAGCCGCCGTTTGTCCCCTTATACGTGTAAACTCTATATTCATCGCCCTTTTTAAGAGTGCGAACCTTGCTAAGTGATCCATTTGAACCGATTTTAACTAAATCCGTGTCTGCTAAAATGGTTACCTTACCAATTTGTCCTGCCTTCAATTCTGTTTTGCCCCACATAACCTTATGTGTAGCTGCTTCAGCAGATATGTTAACGGTCGCCGTAATTCCCAATGCCAACACACCTACTAATACTAATTTAATCATTTTTTTAATCATTTTTAATCTCTCCCTTTCCTCTCTACTCTAACATAATTACTGTAAAATAGTATTCATTATTGGATGAATAGGTAATAAAATGTATTTAGAAAATATTTTTGTATTTATTTAACATTAAATGTTAAAATACACTTTCATCCTACCCGTAAATTTTTTACTGTATAGACTTTTTATCCATAAAAAAAGAACTGCCAATAAAGCAGCTCTCTTTCTAATTAACGTGATGGTTTTATTGGGGCACAGTCTGTACAGCTTTTCTGGTTACTCCCTTTAAACTTTGTTAAAGTCTTTTCAAAGACATTTCCACAGGAACATTTAAACTGTAATTTTTGAGAGAAACCTTTATATTCTGTCGACAGTAATTCACTGGTTGAATTCTTTTTCACATACTCACGGATTTCTTCAATCGTCCATCTTTTATTCATCATGACACCTCCGACATAGCTTCCGAATAAACATAAAGGAAGAAGCTTCGGAAACTTCCTTTCAACCGGGATCATCTGCTCCTAATCTACCTAAGGCTCCTATTATAGCATAGAACGTGCTTTCTTCACTACTTATACTAGCTCAAATACTGCCCCTTTTGGATATAAGGATACATAGCTTCCTTCATCAGTTTCAAAAGCTATTTCCACGCCTTCTGTTAGCTTTTTTTCTGATAATAGCTTCCATATGGAATTAAACGCAATCTCTATATCTAAAACTTGAAATGTGCTTGTTCCTGCTCCTGCTCCGATTTCCGATCCATAGGCATACCCGTTGCCAGTGTACATTAGTTCTTCTTCCACTATTTCTTCAACCATCAGGCTTTTGTCCTCTGTCATCTCAAACTCTTCCTCGTTCTCCTCATTGTATCGATATTGAATATAAACTTTCTTTAAATCCTTTTCTTCCACCAGTTGATAGCCTTGATTAGCCTTCTCATCTGCTAGGCTTTTCATGAACTTTTTACGATTCTCCCAAAATCTTAACTTCTGCTCTTCTCCCTTACCTTGGATTCCAAGTGTGCCACTCACAATAGTAATTGGACCTCTAAATAGATATTCGGATATATTCCAAAATAGCGTTTTGTTTCCGGACTTCTTAATCATTAAAATTTTCATTTGTCTCCATCCCCTTTGTATATAGTCGCCAAAACTATCCCCTTGTTTTTAATAGATTGATATCTTCTACGTTCCTTTCATATAAGAAGATATCATTATTATCTATTAGCTTCTGCACTGAAATTACACTTCGAATTTTTTCAACTGCTATATCCAAATCATCTACCATGCAAAATATATTCACCATCTGATCGTCACCTATACCCACACCATCGGTAAATCCAACACCAGTTTCATCTAGCTCTTTTTCTATCAGCTTACAAAGCTCCATACTCGCATTTTGTAAATCTTCATGTGACCAACTTCCATTATTATAGATATGAATGATAAGCTCCTCTGGCCCCATGCTATCCACAAACCCTTGATTTCTTTTTTCCTCTACTAATCTTTCAAGACGCTTCTTACCATTTTCAAAAAGTCCAAGCTGAATCTCTTCCTTATTCTTATTAACCCCAATGATTCCAGATTCCACATACATTTTCTTTCGATACACCCATGCCTTCCAATAATGGGTATCATGCGCACTCTTTTTATGTAGCTCAGCCATTCCTTAAACCTCCTAACAAAATAATAAAAACCTTATAACAATTATATCCTTTTTTTGCATTTGGTGATTATATATGAGTGACTTATTTCCGAATGGCAGCGATCCATACTTAGTTAGAAATACGACTATTTTTTACTCGAAAATTATGGCTGGCCTTACGGGTATGGGCGGTTTTCATTGCTTTATGGGACACTTCTAACCTATTTATGGGCACTTTCCACCCTCTTTATGGGACACTTCCAGCCTGGTTATGGGCGCTTTATTACTTTTACGGGCGCTTTTCTTTGATTTATGGGACACCTTCAGGTAGTTTATGGGCGGTACTCATTGGTATGGGCGCTTTCCATAACTTTATGGGGCACTTCTAACCTATTTATGGGCACTTTCCACCCTCTTTATGGGACACTTCTAGCCTGGTTATGGGCGCTTTATTACTTTTACGGGCGCTTTTCTTTGATTTATGGGACACTTTTAGTCTGTTTATGGGCGGTACTCACTGGTATGGGGGCTTTCCATAACTTTATGGGACACTTCTAACCTATTTATGGGCACTTTCCACCCTCTTTATGGGACACTTCTAGCCTGGGTATGGGCGCTTTATTACTTTTATGGGCGCTTTTCTTTGGTTTATGGGACACTTTTAGTCTGTTTATGGGCGGTACTCACTGGTATGGGCGCTTTCTATAGCTTTATGGGACACTTCTGACCTATTTATGGGCACTTTTCACCCTCTTTACGGGACATTTCTAGCCTGGTTATGGGCGCTTTATTACTTTTACGGGCGCTTTTCTTTGGTTTATGGGACACTTTCAGGTAGTTTATGGGCGGAACTCATTGGTATGGGCGCTTTCCATAACTTTATGGGGCACTTCTAATCTATTTATGGGCACTTTCCACCCTCTTTATGGGACATTTCTTGCCTGGTTATGGGCGCTTTATTACTTTTACGGGCGCTTTTCTTTTGTTTATGGGACACCTTCAGGTAGTTTATGGGCTCAACTCAATAACCCCTTCCAAGAAAACCCTTTCCCTAGCTGCCACCCAAGCCTAAAGCGTCAACTTTCATCTACTAATCCTTTATGGTTTCCACCGCTTTTTTGAATAAATTTGTCACATTTACAATTGTGTAAAAGAACGTTCAAATCTTCTTGAAGAATTTGTGAAGTCCGGTTTTATTGTTCGTTTTTTTAAATGGAAGGTAATAAGATAGAGGCACAGAGAGAAATTCTTTGAACCAATACTAGTTATTTGAGCTTTTTATAATAGATTGGAAAGGAGTACAACAATGAAATTAAAATGGAAGTGGGCTCTTTTGACGATGGTTTTCACTATTGTCACTGTGTTAACAGGTTGCGAGCCATTACTTGTTTTAGATCCTAAAGGTCCACAGGCCGAAACACAGGCAAATGATATTATGCTATCTATTTTCCTGATGTCAGGGATCGTAATTATCGTTTTAGCTATTTTAGTGTTTGTGTTAATAAAATATCGTGCTTCTAAGCAAAGTGAGGATTATGAGCCACCTCATATAGAAGGAAATCCAATTGTGGAAGCAATTTGTGTCGGGGTTCCTATTTTAATCGTTATTTTTCTTTCCATCGTATCGGTAAGAAGTAACTATATCGTTGAGTCGACACCTCAAGGCTATGAGGATCAAGAGCCGTTAATCATTTATGCTTCTTCCTCCAACTGGAAATGGCATTTTAGTTATCCAGAACAAGATATCGAAACAGTTAACTACTTATATATTCCGGCAAACCGTGCGATTGAGTTTAAACTATATTCCCACGGACCAATAACTAGCTTCTGGATTCCACAGCTAGGCGGACAAAAGTATGCAATGTCTGACATGGTTACTACCTTACACTTAGCAGCAGATGTGGAAGGAGAATTCATGGGAAGAAATGCAAACTTCAGTGGATCTGGGTTTGCAGAAAACATTTTTGACGTTACCTCTATGTCTCATGCTGATTTTGAGGAATGGGTAGAGGAAGTACATGAAACTGCACCAGCACTTACAGAAGACAAGTTTGAAGAATTATTAGAGCCAGGACATCTTGGGCGCTCTACTTATACAGGAACACATTTAGAATTCTCGCCTGCTCCTAGTCACGACCATGGTACAGACGAAGAGGATTCAGATCACGAGCATCATGACATGGAAGAGTCCGAGCATGAGAATCATGAACAAACGAATGCTGATGAAGAATCCGAGCATTCTCATCATTAATAGAAGGTTTACCAGATTACTATAGTCCAAGCTATAGATTCCTGAAAGGAGAAACAAAAGTATGGATTTCTTTGATCGCTTTGCCGTACCACATCCAAGCTTTTTGATATATGCATCCATGGTCGGTATCGGCCTTACGATGCTTGCGATAGTTTTAGGTATTACCTACTTCAAGAAATGGGGATACCTGTGGCGCGAATGGATCACTACTGTAGACCATAAGCGTATTGGTATTATGTACTTGCTATCTGCATTACTAATGCTTTTCCGCGGAGGCGTAGACGCAATTATGATGCGCTATCAGCTTTCGATGCCAGAAAACACATTTTTAGATTCACAGCATTACAATGAAGTCTTCTCCACGCACGGAGTAGTAATGATTTTATTCATGGCAATGCCGTTTATCATCTTTTTCTTTAACTATGTTATTCCATTACAAATCGGAGCTAGAGATGTTGCGTTTCCACGTTTAAATGCACTTAGCTTCTGGTTGTTCTTTATGGGTATGGGATTATTCAACATTTCCTTCATCGTAGGTGGATCACCTGATGCAGGATGGACTTCCTACTTCCCACTAGCAGGTAACGAGTTCAGTGCCTCTGTTGGTACGAACTATTATATGATCGCAATACAAATAGCTGGTCTTGGTACGTTAATGACTGGTATTAACTTTATTACAACGATACTGAAAATGAGAGCACCTGGTATGACGCTAATGAAGATGCCAATGTTCACATGGTCAGCATTTATCGCTAACGTAATTATCGTGTTTGCTTTCCCTGTATTAACTGTATTACTTGCAATGGGAACGATGGACCGACTGTTTGGAACGAACTTCTTTACAACAGACAATGGTGGTATGGATATGCTCTGGGCCAACCTGTTCTGGGTTTGGGGACATCCAGAGGTATACATTCTAATCCTGCCGGCATTCGGTATATTCAGTGAGATTATTTCCACCTTTGCACGACGCAATCTATACGGCTATAAGTCGATGGTTGCCTCTATGGTAGTTATCTCGCTTCTATCCTTTGTCGTTTGGGCCCATCACTTCTTTACAATGGGTCAAGGTCCACTGTCAAACAGTATCTTCTCCATCACAACGATGGCAATCGCTGTTCCAACAGGGGTTAAGATCTTTAACTGGCTATTCACCCTTTGGAAAGGGAAAATCGAGTTCACGACACCAATGCTTTACTCAATCATGTTCATTCCACTGTTCACACTAGGTGGGGTAACAGGAGTAATGCTTGCTATGTCAGCAGCCGACTATCAATATCATAATACGATGTTCTTAGTAGCCCATTTCCATAATGTAATTATTCCTGGTGTTGTTTACGCAATGCTAGCTGGTCTTACTTACTATTGGCCGAAAATATTCGGTTTCATGTTAAACGAGCGATTAGGAAAATGGACTGCTTGGTTAATGTCTATTGGATTCGTTCTAGCCTTTATCCCAATGTATATTACGGGATTAGACGGTCAAGCCCGTCGTATGTACACATATTCTGAGTCTACAGGCTTTGGAATGTGGAATATGGTTTCGTTCATCGGAGCCGGTGTAATGGCAATTTCATTCGCGTTACTTGTTTACAACATTTATTGGAGCATACGTTATGCTTCTCGCGATATCGGAGACGATCCATGGGATGCACGTTCATTGGAATGGGCTACTCACACTCCAGTACCTGAGTATAATTTCGCAGTTACACCACAAGTTGATTCAACACAAGCATTTTGGGATTCTAAGAAAAACGGCTATGAGTTATTCCAAGGAAAAGTTGAAAAAATTCACATGCCGAATAATAGCGGTTTACCATTTATTATGAGCTGTATCTTCTTCGTCTTTGGATTTGCGATGGTCTTCAGTATATGGCCACTTGCCATTGTTTCATTGATTGGTATATTAGGCTGTCTGGCTTACCGTTCATTTGAACAGGATCACGGAAGATATATTTCGGTAGAGGAAATCGAAGAAACGGAAAGAAAATTGCGAGGTGCTAAAAAATGAAGGTAGATAAGTCACTTCCACTAGAATACAGCACAGAAGAAAATAGCTTAAAAATCTTAGGCTTTTGGATTTTCATCGGAGCGGAAATTATGCTTTTCGCAACACTTTTCGCCTCCTACTTCACCCTAGAGAACCGCGTAGGTAGCGGTCCCTCTGGTGCAGAAATTTTTGAAATAACACCAGTGTTAATCGAGACACTTTTACTTTTAACGAGTAGCTTTACAATCGGACTTGCGATTCATGCGATGCGATTGAACCGTACGAAAGCAACGATGACTTTCTTTGGAATCACCCTTCTTCTAGGAGCAGCATTCCTTGGAGTAGAGATCTATGAGTTTGTTCACTATGTGCATGTTGGAGCTGGGCTTCAAACTAGTGCCTTCACTGCGATACTACTTACGACACTAGGAACTCACGGCTTGCACGTAACATTCGGTTTGTTCTGGGGATTGTTTATTCTTCTACAAATCAAGAAACGTGGCTTGACTCCGGAAACAGCTAATAAGTCGTTTATCTTCTCACTATATTGGCATTTCCTAGATGTGATTTGGATCTTCATCTTCAGCTTCATCTACTTGAAAGGAATGATGTAATATGAAAGAATTATTCCCTCTTAAACAAGTAATGGGCTTTGCGTTTTCATTAGTGCTTACAGCAGTAGCACTGTTGGTGTACTTCATGGATATGTCGTTCGGAGTTGGAATGACTGTCTTACTACTAACTGCGTTTACACAGGCCGGCTTACAGCTTGTCGTATTCATGCATGCCGGTGAAACGGAAGACAAAAAATCCATTTACGTTAATGTGTATTATGGCTTGCTACTCGCACTATTCACGATTTTAGGTACACTCCTCGTTATGGTGTGGGATATGTAATAAAGGAAAGAGCGTCTATTAGGCGCTCTTTTTTTATTTGTAAATTTTAAGTGTGGGAAAGGACCATAGGTAAGACAAAGATATAAGTGCTGATGACATAAATAAAGCCTAGCAATAAATATCCAAGCTCCACTTTGCTCATGAAAAAAAGGCATCTAGAGTGAATCCTCTAAATACCTTTTACGAGCATCTCTTGTTTAGATACTCTCTTTTTTCAATTGTTTGGAGATCATTTCCTCTGAAGCAACCAATATCATGCCGATGATAAATGTGAAAACTGCTCCCATGACGATTCCGATACCAACGCCCATTATCGTGCTATATTCACTTACGAATGTTCCATATAAAAAGACAGCAATTCCTATAGTTAACAAGGCTGCACCTACAACTTTTGTAGCGTGTAACATTTTTACGTATGATTCCATTTGAAATACACCCCTCTTAACTATTATTATTCACCTCGTTCACATTTTTGTCAATACTTTTTGTCCGAAATGTGAACAAACTGGTTGTGAAGAAGGGTTTGGCTTTATTAATGAAAGAGTTAGTTTGAGGTTGTACTTCTAAATCATTGAATCGGTCGGTTTTAGGCGATAATCGGTCGGTTATCCTAAATAATCGGTCGGTTCTTCCCCATAATCGGTCGGTCGAGCCAGATAATCGGTTGGTCAAGCCTAATAATCGGTCGGTCACCCGAATGATATGCCCCCTAGCGTATGCACAAGCAGAAAAAAACTCCCCAGTAGGCTACTGGAGAGTTCTCTTTATCATTTATTATTGTGCAGTTAATCCGCCATCGATGACGAATTCAGATCCTGTTGAGTAGCTTGATTCGTCAGATGCTAGGAAAAGGACTAGATTAGAAACCTCTTCTGATTGGGCTACGCGTTTAAGTGGAATGTGCTTAGCGAACTCTTTAATAAGCTCCACTGCATCTCCTTGGCTAACCATTGGTGTTTCGATGACGCCTGGATGCACTGAGTTCACGCGAATGCCAAGGTGAGCTAATTGTAGAGCTGCAGCTTTCGTCATACCACGTACTGCGAATTTAGTGTCTGTGTATCCAACTGCTCCGCCAACTAATCCGTTCATGGAAGAGATGTTCACGATTGAGCCACCACCAGCTTTTTCCATAGAAGGAACAACTGCCTTTGTTCCAAGGAATACGGATACTTGGTTGATGTCTACGATTTTACGGTAATCCGCTTCTGTCATTTCCATTAGAGGAGTGGACAGGCTAATACCTGCATTGTTAACTAAAATGTTAGCTGGACCAAATGCTTTTTCTGTTTCTTCGATTACAGTTGTCCAGTCTGCTGCCTTAGTTACGTCTTGCTTGACGAACAATACGTTTTCTCCTAATTCTTTTGCTAAAGCTTGTCCGCCTTCTTCGTTTAAGTCAGTGAAAACAACCTTCGCACCTTCTCTAACAAACGTACGTACGTGTGATTCACCCATTCCACGTGCTCCACCTGTAATAATAGCTACTTTATCTGTTAAACGTCCCATGATAAAATCCTCCTGTAAATCATATTTTAAGTAAATCTTTACGAATTTATAGCCCTCTTGAAAATCAGAAGCTATAAACATTATGACAATACAGTATTGGTATTATCCCTTACGTAAAGAAAATACCCGATTTAATACATTAGTTCTAATTCAACTATATACTTATTGTACGTTTCTTTCTATGATATAAATCACACGTCATATTCATTGAATAGTTCCTGTATTTTTTAGTGAAATATTAACGGTCAAATCAATCGGCAGCTCCGGGTAAGCCTTCTCCCATGTTTTAAATATATCCTTTTCATATAACTGCATCGTTCGATACCGGAGTCCAAATCCAAAGGGATCCAGCTTATCTTCCTGTAGCATAGTAAAAAGCTTCTCCAATTCTTTTTTAATCTCGATAGAAGCAAGTTGGTTGTAGTTATCTAGCTTATCTAAATAGAGTCTTTTATTTGACTGACTGATGACACCTGCCATCGTCACATCAACTTTAATAGACGTCGGCTGGTCACCTTCCTTTAAAACTTTGTACTTCATCTTTACCTCTCTCATATTGAGCGACAGATTTAATTCTTCTGTTTCTATCTTAAAACTATAACCACCCATATTATTGGCAAGTGCGTTGAAATTTCTCGTTTGGCTGGAGGATAGCTCAAAGGGCTCCTTTCCTTCCCGCACGATGAGTGACTTATTAACAATGAGCTGAGTCCCCGGCTCGTTTGATTCGATAATAGGGAGCACTACATCTATTCCTTCACCGTAAAAGTCTCTTCTAAATTCGTACAAATATTTGGAAACGATATACGGACTTTCAGTTCCCATATTGCCAAAAAATTTAGTTAGCGGGGAGGCAACAGCTGATTCTCCCTTGGGTTCCGTTCGAAGTATCTCCTCTGCCGAATCCTTTGTGGCACCTACCCAAGCAATGGTCTGGATGTCCCCTCTCCTAAACAAATAATCCATAAAATCCTTTATCTCTTCCTTTAAAAGCTTTTCATTAATAAGAATGACTTTAGCATGGCCGAATTCCAGCACCTTATCTGTATGAGTCTCTAGAATCCGTATGGCGTCTTCTAAATTCTCTCCTTCATGGACCAAATATTGATAGCTCGGCTCCTTTTCTTGTTTAATCGAAGAGACGGGAATGGCTAGCTTCAAGGTCACTTTGTATTTATCGCTATCTTCTTCGGAAGGATCGATACCAATACCCGTAACGAATATTCGATTATCAATATCCTTAAAACCACAGCCTGCTAAAAAGCTACAAACAACCAGAAGGATTACTAAACCTTTAATCTTGTCCATTTGACTTTAACCTCCGTTTAGCTATGAGCAGGCTGCTGATAAGAATAATAAAGAATATCGGAAGGATATTATAAAAGAAAATAGAAAATTTAACGAGCTGGTATTCACTAATCTGTCTCGTTGTGACTAGTCCAACAATCGCAAAAATCAATACAATAACATAAGACGTCAGGTTTCTTTCCTTCCACTTCAAACGTTTCACATGAATGATGCTTTCAAAAAGTTTTAAGGAAACATGCCAGTGAATCAATAAGCTGATGAAAGCCACCCCTAAAAAAATAATGACAAAGATGAAGATCAATCGTTCAATGATTCCAAATTTTAACCGTACGGCATCACTCGTAGTAACCCACGGAAACGTAAGATTATCGATTTGTTCAAACCCATTAAAGCCAATAGGTAGGAAATAGGTTGTAAATAACGTGAATGCCCCAATTATAATAAGGATAATTGCCTCCCTTAAACCTGCCTTCTTAGTAATCTTCATAAATTTATTAAAGATCGTAATATTGACAACCCCTATAAATATATAAGTGGCGGCTGAATAGGAATCATAGCTAGGGAGATTATTGATATGTGTAACGGCCACCTTCACAAAATCCCAATCTAAGCGTTGATCGGTATATACTTTCATAAGTAAAAAGAAAATCACGGGTAGGAACATAACTACTACAATTTCTGTTGTATATAGAACGCTCTTCTCTTTCATTAACACACCGAAGGAGATGATTAGGATGAAAGCAAGCGCAGTAATGGTTATCGACGTCTCGTAGGATATAAAGGTATTAAACAGCTGTACATACGTTACAAGTGTTATCAGACCAGCAAGATACCAGGAAAAAGCAAAGTAAATGAGTAGGGGATAGTAAAACCATTTCGACATACTATTTTTCAATATTTCGGGATAGCTCATCTTTGGAAAATAACGAAACAGGTTAATTACTATTATGGTAAGAAATGTACCAGCAAAAATGGCGATTACCATGGACAGGATAGCCCCATTTTTACCTTCACTCATTAATATCCTTGGTACAGAGGCAATGATATTCGTGACCATGGTGACAATGATGAAGTAGTATAAGTACCTATTCATTTTTTACTTGGCACCTCTATTTCCGTTTTCTCGCCTTTCCAATACATTTTTAAGTAAGGCTCTCCAAAGCTTCTTTTGTTAGCAAGGAACATAATAAGTCCTAAGGACCCTAGTATGAGGCCTAATGTGCCAAAGAGCGTTGTATAGATGATGAGGAGGTATCGACAAATACGAATCGCGAAGCTCATTTCACTAATCGGAATAACAAAGCTGGTAATAGCCACGGCTGACACGATAATAATCATAATATTAGAGGTTAAAGCTGCTTCTGTAGCTGCAGTCCCTAAAATAAGCCCTCCAACTGTCGTCGCTGTCGCACTAATGGCCTTTGGAAGGCGCATACTGGCCTCGATAAGAAACTCCATGAACAATAGCATGAAAATAACCTCGATAAACGATGGATAAGGAACTCCTAGCCTGCTTCCAGCCACAGTAAGTGCTAGCTCCGTCCGAAGAACATCTGGTGTATAAGACGTCACCGCCACATACAGCGCGGGCAATATAAGACAAATGACCAATCCAAAATAACGAAGCACCAATGTAAACGTGGTAATCCAAAATGTGTGATAGCTATCCTCCATGGAAAGCATGAAATCAAAAAAGACGATTGGCGCTATTAGCGCATGGGGGCTACCATTTACCATTAAGACCACTTTACCAGTTGCAAGATTATACGATATTCGGTCCGGTCTTTCGGTTAAGATCAATGTGGGAAATAGAGAAATCTTGGAACCATTGAGATGGAGCTGCAAATCTCCAGCAGACTGGATAAGGGGGACATCTAATTGATTTAACTTCTCCTGAATATTTTTAAGCACAGACTTCTTCACTGTCTTCTCATCATAAATAATGGCTACCTCCTGATGAGTCTTTCCAGGCAGCTTGAGCATTTCAAATTTTAACGTTGGCTCATGATATCGTTGTCTGATAATGTTCAAATTCGTATCGAGATTCTCACTTAAAGCAAGCTGCGGGCCATGTACAGTTGGCTCCATGATGATTTGCTGTACCGAATCTGAATTGACTAGCTTTATATCGAGAAGAAAATACTGCCCCTCTATCGAGAGCAAAACAACACCCTTCGTCAGCTCCACCTGCAGCTCTTCTCCAGCTTTCATGTCTACTAGCTCAGGCAATGAGTCAATATAAGACGTAAAGCTCTTATTTGATTTCATCTCAAAAAAGGGCTTAATGACTAGACTGTGTAGGACTGCACTATCTACAACTGACTTCAAATAGAATAGAAATACTATATTCCCTTCGATTTGCAAAGGCTTAGAAATGATATCACTTGAAGGCTTAAACTTTTCCGAGAGCTCCGTCATCAGGGTAGGAAAATTTGATTTTTCCATGTCATCCAAGTTGATCACCTTCACCTTCGTTTAATACGTTTAGGGTAGCCGAGAGGATGAATTTTTAACCGTATGTTTGTACAAAAAAACACCCGTTCAAAGACGCCTCCATGCTTGCAATGGTCTGCTTTGAATAGGTGGTTATCATTTAATAGATTTCTGGAACACTTGTTAGTCCGATTCCAGTATGATGAAGAAACGCCTTGCCAAAATTTTTCTCCTTTTCAGCGTCCCTCAGTATGTTATCTATAATGCCAGTACCGTACTCCTCTACTACGTATCTGATTGTCAAATGAGCTTGGAGATAACCGTTGCGCTTCGTGTTTTCTTCATCTCCAATACCAGCTATTTTAGCGCTAAGAGAGCTTAACGGGACTGCCTCTACCTCTAAACGAGGAGATACCTCCCCATCATAGCTCATATACTCCCCTAGCCCTACAAAGAACCAGGTTGGAATATAGGTAGAGTCTAGCCTAAGCTCAGACAGTCTTTGAACTAATCTATATTGGGTATAGTCATGTATCACATTCTTGTATAGTAAATCAGACGGCTCCATCTCACTGAAAATCGCCCTCCGATCCTCAGGAAATATAGCAATCGAATCGTACTCAGGAATCCCATTATTTTGGAAGAAATGGCTCAATCCAAACAATTCGAACCTATCCTCCCTATTCGGGAAAATAATCAGATCTACAGACTTATCTAATGGTCCCAGAACCTGTTCATTACGCTCAATACCTTCCTCTAGCGCTAGCTTCGCAGTGGGCAATAAACCCTCGTCTGCATCGACATAATGGATGGTCACATGCGCTACATCCACCTTTTGATAGTCCTTTAAAAATTCAGCTATTCTCTCTTCTTCCTTCTTATCCTGAATATAGCCTGCAACTGCATTAGGGATTAATCCAAATAACGGCTGATGAATATAAAAAGCAACAAAACAAACGAAGACGAGATAGAAAGCATATTTGCGCATCATCATTTAAAATCAGTCCTTTAAATTTTGGTACGGTGAAAGAGTTTTTCCCCCTAAACCAACCTAAAGCAGATGGTATCATGCCATCTATTATTCTATCAGCGCTCAACTTTGTCAATTTTTACAAATAAAAAAACCCCTATCTCAATGGAAACAGGAGTGTGATTTACGTTTATAAGTCGGCATTCTTTTGAACAGACTTTCTAAGAGAGATAGAATTCATCACGAACCATAGTATCCCAGCAATGAGGGGAACCATCACACTATCGAGCATCGATCTTCCCATTAAAATAGAGAGAAGACTCATCCCTACACAAAAGGCTATGGAGCTTAATAGATTCCGCTTTTTAGCAGCCCTTACCTCATCTGCTGTAAAGACATTTGCAAATTCAATGCCTGAAAATATGTACCTAGCTAAAGAATAAAATAGAAAAAATACAAAAGGGATCAGCAGTAAAAATAGAGGCTCCATGTCTGTATATAGATAGACAGCAATCATAACAAATGAAAGGATAAATTGAAGGATTGCCCCCTCTACTAATATCTTGGAAATCACCTTTTGTTTATATTCATCAGTCGAAAGCCATTGTAATATGTGCATATCTATTCCTCCCAAAATAAATCATTTAATGTTTGATCCAGCTCTTTCGCAATCGCAATACATAATTGTAACGTCGGATTATAATCCCCTTTTTCAATTAACCCCACTGTTTGACGAGTTACCCCAATTTTATTTGCTAGCTCAGATTGCGTTAAGCCCTTTTCCATCCGAGCAATTTTCATACGATTAACCATAAATGCCTCCGAATTGAATGTAATATATATCTGTCATTTGTAATTTATATGTTACATTCTGCCGATGGAGAAGTCAATGTATGTTTGTATACTTGGTGGATGCATATTAATAGGAAAGAGATATATTAACGAAAACGCGAATACCTTCCAAAAAATACAAATATAATTATTTTATTTTAAACACTATAATTATTAACTGAGCACATGGAAAGGATTTGTTAAAAATGGACATTGTAGATAAGTATGAAGCGCTTGTTTTGAAAGTTTTTTTTGAATCGTATAATATACCAGAGGAAGTATCTCAGAAAGTAAGTCTAGATATAAAAAATCAACTTTACTCAATTCTAAATATCTGGGAGGACATAGAGAATAGACGAGCCATTTTAACGATTGGTTTGGAAGAAGCTACTTATTTTGAACCTTTCGATGCTTCTGTAGAAATTAAAGCAATGGTTGTAGTTGCAATTAGAAACAGTGAATTTGAAAATTTAGTAAGTACCAATGAAGGTGCAATGATATATGGCTTTAAAAAATCACCACTTACCGATATATCTGTGAAAGAATTAACTATAAAATCTATTCATTTTTTTAAAAATATAGATTTGAATTCTCTCTTAAGTGATTTATCAAAAGAAAACAATTTTTATATGAATTTATTAAACGAGTATCCTAGGACTGCAACAGCATTAAGACATATCGGAACTTGGACTAATAAAGGAATCAGCTTTCCAAAAGTATTATTAGAAAATGAAGTGAAAAGTAACATTATTGACTTTTCTAATATGAAAAATAACATCCTCATCAATCAAAGGGAAAATTCAGATATACAGAGTGGCATAGATCCATCTTTTAGCGAAACTCTATTAAATATACTAAAAGAATTATCATATCAAGAGTTCCCAATATTTCACAGTGATTCATTTAAGCTCATAACCAGAAACATAGAAAAACTTTTTAAAATCATAGAGTATATTTTAAATATTGATGGAATTATTGTAACTAATAATTTTTTCATTTCAAATACATATGTCTCTAAAAGAAAAGAACTACTAAAACCTGCACATAACCACTCAGACCACTTAAAAAATTTGAATAATTTAGAAGGATTAACAAAGACACATTTAAAATATCTTAAATTGTACATTAATAATTGAAATTACAAGATATTAAAAAGTTAATTATTTAACTCTAAGAAAAGAATGACAGCTGTTGTTCTTTTCTTTTTACTATTATTGGATACATGTACTCTTCAACAAATTAAATTATCACGTTAAAGTAGAAATGAAATATCTTCCTCTTTATATTCCCTCAACTTCATGGATTATCCATGAATGTATTTCTTCACTAATAAAGCCGTACTGCTTTGTTATCTGTGTTACGGCTAATAAAGGGGAGAGGGTGACGTCTATCATGCATTTCGATTAAGGAGTTAGACTGCACCTTTGCACAGCAGAATTCACTGAAAATGGAAGCCCTTTACTAGTGTGCTCCCATTTTATCTTATGAAATATTATAAAAAGGCACGAAAGATAGATTCTTCATTCTTTTTAAATTGTGCTGGCGTCCCTGTCGCAATAATATTGCCGCCCTTCACGCCACCTTCTGGACCCATTTCAATGATCCAATCCGCAGCCCTTATGACTTGTTCATTGTGCTCTACAACGATGACGGTATTTCCTGCATTGACTATGCGCTGTAACAGTACTAAAAAATGCTCGATATCAATTGGGTGCAGCCCAGTGGTTGGCTCATCAATTAAGAATAGCTGCTTTCCTTTTTTTACGGTCAGTAGTTCTTTTGCCAGCTTTAATCGTTGCCCCTCCCCGCCAGATAAAGTCGTTAATGGTTGTCCTAATGTGACATAGCCAAGCCCGACCTCTTGTAATAGGTCTAATATTTTCGTTAGCTTTTTATCCGCTTGAAATACCTTGCCCGCCTCTTCAATCGATAAGTCCAGCACCTGAGAAATGGAGTAATCATACAGCGTTACCTCTAATACTTCATCCTTGAATCGCTTACCATTACATGCGGGACAGACGAGTTCTACATTATCAAAAAATAGCATATTGCTCGGTACGACACCTAATCCCTCACAATTTTCACATCGTCCACCTGCTGTATTAAAGCTGAAGTGTTTGTTTGTGAACCCCTTTTCCTTTGCTAAGGGGACTTTGGAAAACAACGTGCGGATGATTGAAAAAGCATCCGTATAGGTAGCAATGTTAGAGCGCTTCATCTTGGTAATGGGTGATTGCTCGACTGTAATGACCTGATTGAATTGGGAGAGGTCACGCTCCATCAATACATCAAATACGAGTGTCGACTTGCCTGATCCCGATGCACCTACAACTGCGGTAAAACAATCCATCGGAAACTGTGCCGTCACATTGTTTAAATTATATTTAGTCACATCTTCTATTACTAACCATTCATTCGGCTGTCTTGTATGTTCATTTACTTTCGCATCCTTCTGCAAATATTGTCCTGTAACAGAGCTTTCCATAGCCTTCATTTCTTCTAGGCTTCCGATGCCGATAACCTCACCGCCGAATTTCCCAGCACCAGGGCCAATATCGATGATCAAGTCTGCAGCTTTCATCACATCTGGATCATGCTCGATAACAATAACTGTATTGCCTAAATCTCGCATATTTTTTAATAGCTCGATCATCCCTTGCGTGTCCTTTGGATGCAGACCGGTTGTAGGTTCATCTAGCAAATAAATAACTCCAGTTAAAGTGGAATCTAATACAGCAGCGAGCTTTATTTTCTGCTGTTCGCCACCTGATAAGGTATTCGTTTGACGGTCTAAGGTTAAATAGCCGACACCCACTTTTAAAATACGTTCTGTTTTGGTTTGGATATCTAAAAGAAAGTTGTCCACATATCGCTTCTGCTGTTCCGAAAGCTGCTTTGACACTTCCTGAATCCATTGGGACAACTGTTCAATCGAATAGCTCACTAATTCCGGCAGACGCTTTTCACAAACGGTAACGCTACGACTTTTTTCATTTAATCGTTCCCCATGGCACGCGGAACAAAGCGTTGTCACAAATTGTTCTGCAGGAACCCCCTCTATTCCTTTATCAGCGAGCTTTCGCCAAAGCATTGGTTCAATCCCTTCAAATCGTCCATCGGTCACATTTTTAGGAACACCCTTTTCCACATCAAGCTGTGCCGCTTCGGCTCCTTTGTAAAGCAATGCTTTATGCTGCAGGGACCATGTAGCAACCGGGCTAGTTAAAACGGCTTCTAATTGATAAAACTGGAACGCGTTTTTTAAAATACCTTGTACATATTTTTGATAGCCCTTATCTAAAAATAATAAAGCTCCATCCATAATCGATTCTGTTTCATCGATAATGGCGTTCCAATTTATTTGAATTTCTTCACCAATGCCTGAGCAGGTTGGACAAGCACCCTCCGACTTATTATAGGAAAAATGCGTTCTTGTAAGTAACGGCTCTTTCGTCTGGCAATTGGGACATTCGACAAGCGATACATATTTGCCATCGATATTTTCGAACGATTCCTTCCCATCATTCTGATAGTAAGCGTGATGACAACTCTCACATATACGACGGCTAATTTTTTCAAACATTACACGTAGATCCGTATAAATATTGGTCATCGTCCCCACAGTGGATCGCGGATTTTTGTTTGTATGGTGCTGATTGATTTGGATAGCTGGCGATAGATTTGATATATGATCTACCCCTGGCTTTTGAATGCCCTGGTAGCCTGTTGCCTCTAAATACTGGCGCTGACATTCCTTGTAGAGAGTATCCATTACGAGCGTCGATTTACCTGACCCCGAAACACCTGTTACACAAACCAATTTGTTTCTCGGAATTTGTAGCGATATATTCTTTAAATTCCCTTCATATGCATTTTCAATTGTAATCACTTGAGTCATGCAAACACCTCGATCATTGTTATTTAACCAATATAACATAAGGATACTCAGGTTTTCGTTGCTGGTGTTATAGTGGAGGGTTACTGAATATTTCCTCCCCTATACCATTAAACTATCTAAAAAATAATCACAATAAAATATTCTGAAATTTTAGATTCATATAAATTATATGATAAAATTGAATAAAATTAATTCCATTAAAAGTAATAAAATGACATATTTATCCTACTTACAAGAAAATAAGAAATTAATTCTATATGTACAAAAATAAATATATGAAGAGGTGTTGTGATGTTAATAACGGAAAAGAAAGAGCAAACGATTTTTGATCACATGGGACATAAAATAATGACAGATAGAGAGATTGATATAGTCGCTAGATTAGAGGAACCGTTAGTAGTGGTATTAGGAAATATGTTAAGCCACGAGGAGTGCGATGAGCTGATCAGATTGTCGATGGACCGAATGAAACGTTCCAAAATTGGAGCAACACGCGAAGTAAATGAGCAGAGAACAAGTAGTGGTACGTTCATTGAAGAAAATGAAAACGCGATTGTTGCTAGAGTCGAAAAAAGAATCTCAGCTGTTATGAATATACCTATTGAACACGGAGAAGGCCTTCAAATCCTTCAGTATACCCCTGGTCAGGAATATAAAGCTCATTTTGATTTCTTTTCATCAACAAGCAAAGCAGCAAATAATAATAGAATTAGTACCCTTGTCATGTACTTAAATGATGTAGAAGAAGGTGGAGAAACCTTTTTCCCTAAGCTGAATTTCACCGTAACTCCTAAAAAAGGGATGGCCGTTTATTTCGAGTACTTCTATAATGATCAAACTTTAAATGAATTGACTTTACATGGGGGCGCACCAGTCATTACTGGTGAGAAGTGGGTTGCTACTCAGTGGATGAGGAAGCAGAAGGTTAGATGAGATTGTTTGAAGAAGTGAAGGTTTCAATGAAAAACAAATATTAAAGGAGCAGTTTAACCGGCTCCTTTATTTATTTTAAGGCGTTTGGATACACCATTGCCATAATAGACAAAGCTTGTATCCTCTAGCTTGAGTCTTATCAAAGTTATTCCATACAAAAAAGACTATGCTTGATAGGTTATTTTCCTATCAAGCATCAACCTTCGCTTTAAATTCATAGAATATCTATTTTATTCTTTCCTCTTTAAATCTTTGTATAGTCCTTCCACGTAGTCACTGACAAGTTTTATATGTTCTGCTGACATTCTATCTATCGATTGGAGTAAGTCTTCTGTCATCACTTTTGTCACACTAAGTTCTTCGCAGTCGTCAATGTACCTTTCCATAACCTCTTTTAGTGTGTATGTTACGAAGTCTGGGCTGTTCTTCTCTATTTCAAACAATCTGAAGTTTTCTAGTTCATCTGCAGTTGGCATCATTATCGAGTTATATAAAAATATTGATTTTCCAAAATACATAGTTAACTGAACCTACGTTTTACAACATCTCTTAGGTTAGGTATCATTAATGCATTAAAAGAATTTGGGGGAATAAAAATGGATGAAATAAAAGAATTGAAGAATAAATATAGTCTTCAAAATATTCTCTTAGAGAAGTTTGATAAAACAAACTTTGGAGGTCACTCCCTAACTGGTATTCCAACAGGTTTTAGCATGTTAGATAGACTACTTAATGGTCTTCAACATGGGGACTTAATTATCATTAGTGGATTATCATCAATGGGGAAAACTTCATTCTCATTAAATATTTGTGCAAATGTAGCCTCAAAGACAAATACATGTGTATCTTATTTCTCACTCGCTACCGATAAAAATAAAGTCATAAATCGTTTGCTTGCTTCAGAGAGCAACTTAGACCTAAATAAAATCCAAAGCAACAGATTTGATAGTGATGAATGGAGAAAACTAACACATGCAATAGGAACATTACAACAATCAAATCTCTTTATTTTTGATAACATCAATACTTGCGTAAGCGATATTGAGCAAAAAGTTAATGAATTAAAAGATAAAACTCCTAATATGCAACAACTCATTGTAATAGATTATCTTTCCCTATTAGATACTGATGATTTGCAAAATCGATATGAACAAACAAGTTTTATAGTAAAACAGCTTAAAAAACTATCTCGCAAGTTAGACTGCCCCATTGTCCTTGTGGCGAATTTGTCCAGAAATTACACTCGCCGCTTAGAAAAAAGTTTCCAAAACCAAAAAACTCCTCGTCTTTCAGACTTAAGGGATAGCGGGACGATTGAAGAGGATTCTGATGTGGTAATTTTCTTGTCTAAAAATACCGATATTAAACAAGACGCAGAAAATTTTTCTAAATTAATTGATATTGTGGTTGCTAAAAATACCGATATTAAACAAGTTGCAGAAAATTCTTCTGAATTAATTGATGTTGTGGTTGCTAAAAATAGAAATGGACATATTGGAACAATTCAACTTATGTACCTTAAAGAATATAGTAAATTCTTAAATCTTGATCCAAATGACTTAAATTCACTCCTTTCAAACTAAAAAAAGACCAATGTAATTTTAGTCCTCTTATCCATTCACCTCAACATTTATTTCGTTAGTAGTTAGTTGATTGTAGTGTAGACTGCGAACTTCTTTCCTAAACTGAATCTTACCGTAACTCCTAAAAAGGGCATGGCCGTGTATTTCGAGTATTTCTATAACGATCCATCTTTAAATGAATTAACTCTATATGGAGGTACACCAGTGATCACTGGTGAGAAGTGGGTTGCCACGCAGTGGATGAGGAAGCAGAAGGTAAGATGAAATAATAAAGCTAATTTGTATTTTTGTAACTCTAAATATTTTTACGATAGGTGTCTGCCTCCCTAAATATTTTGAACTATAATCTATTAGAAACCCCTTTCAGTTATTGAAAGGGGTTTCTATTATAAAATTAGATGTTTTATTAATCATTACTTCCCTTTAATTTGTTAATAAACTCAAAGTATTTAATGAAAACTTCAATATAACTTTGAACACGTTCCTCTAAGGGTATATCCGTATCTAATTGAAATTTTACAATTAGTCTAAACCAGTCTTTATTTTTTACACCTTCACTAAATTCAATAGGGAATCCTAATGTTTGTTGTAATTGTGAGTAGTAGTTTTCTGCTATCCTTTTAATCTCATTTGTTCCTTCAAACTCATGCGATTCCAACGAAATTGTAGCAGTTCCATCTTTTTTATAACCAAAAACGAAATTCCAAGGTAACCCTAAAAACCTATGACCTTTAAAATAATTTCTCCTGCCACCATATCTACCTGAATAATTGGTTTGAGTCGTAATGGATTGTTGAACAGCTTGTAAAAATTCTACAACATTCTTGTCTCCTTGAATGGTTCTTTTCTGCTTTTCCGCTTTTTTCGTAATATAATAGTCCTCTAACTTATAGGGAGGAATAATTTGTTTAGTATCAATAATTAATTCATCATTAAATTTATAAGGCTTTATCGTCACACATTTAATATCAATATTATTTTCATATAACCAAGTACATACAGAAAGAATACGTTTATCAAATTCTTTTCCCACTATAATGATTCGTTGCACACCATTTAACGTGGAATTTAATTCCTCTTCATCTTCCACCTCTAAAAATTCTAATAATGCTTCTTTTGCATTCACATCCTCTTGATGTACAGCTAAATAATCTGTATAAATGTCTAATAAATCTTGTTGACTGAGTCTAGCACAATATGAAGCATACTTTAGTGCTTGGAAATCAACATTACTACCTGACGTATCTCGTTTTACTTCAATTACAACAACATTACCATCTCGATCAAGAGCTAATAAATCTAATCTCTCATTTACTTCGAACTTATCATACTCATGTCCGATAATTAGTAAATCCTCTCCTAAAATTTCAGGATTTTTTCTAATCCATTCTTCAATATGCTGTCGCTCCCTTATCTCATTAGTTGCAAAATTGGTTTCAGGAATTTCCACAAGTTTATTCTCTTGAGCATCTAGTCTATACAACAGTCCCACTCCTCCTATTTCTAATAGTTTTGCGATTTAAATTTATAATGTTATGCTAACTAGTAAAGTCAAATTTCTTGAATGTATTAAATACTATTTCCCGAACGACTCCACAATTTCTTGTTGAAAAGACTTCGTATCAAAAGGAATTATGACGTTTTCTGCTAGCTCTGATTTGTCCGTTAACAATTGATGCATAATTTCTTCTACTGTGCCATTTGGAAAATTATTTTTATCCTGTGTGATGATTTGATATACATAGACGTCTTTTGTTTGTCCAATCCTGTAGGCACGATCCGTTGCTTGGTTTTCTACTGCTGGATTCCACCACCTTGTGTAATGAATAACATGATTGGCGCTTGTTATTGTTAATCCTACTCCTGCAGCTTTTGGTGAAAGTATCATCACTCCAAATCCAGGTTTATTATTAAAGGATTTTACAACTTCAGGTCGATGCTTAGTATCTCCATTAATTATAGGGACTGAAATACCATACTTTTTGGTTAATTCATTTTTTAGTATGGAATGAATTTTACGAAACTCAGTAAATATTAGTACCTTTTCGTCCTTTATTTTTATATCTTCTATATGCTTTAACACTTGTTCTAGTTTGGGTGAGTCATATGTGTTTATTTCTGGAACTACACCTTCAAAAACACCGGGATGAGCATAGAGCATTCTTAAATCACTAATTACATTTAAAATCATTGATTTCCCTGCTTTTACCCCGCTCATCATCGATCCAGCTAATTCTTGTTGAATCGATGATGCTTGCACGTAACTAGGTTCTAGAATATGCTTTCCAGGTAATTTATCCTTTAAAACCTCAGCTTTAGTTCTTCTTAAGTAAAATGGGAAAAGTGTTTCCATTAATAAGTCATAGTTTTGATTTTTAACAAATAAATTTCTAAACTCGCTTAAAGACCGCATAGCGCCTGGTTGAACAAAGTCCATTATTGTCCACAGCTCCTCTAGGGAATTCTCAACTGGTGTTCCTGTCATCGCTAATCTAAAATTCCCCTGCATCGCACGGATTGCTCGCGACCTGTTAGACGAATTTGACTTTACATTTTGAGCCTCATCCGCAATTATGCATTCGAACCGAATCTGTCCAAATATCAATTGATCGATTTTAAGTGTGTCATAGCTAATAAAAATTAACTGTTTTGTCTCTAGTAACGATACATTCCTTATTCTTCCTGATCCTTGATGAACATAAATTTTGTCAGAAAGTATTGGAGCAAATTCACTAATTTCGTTTATCCAGTTATCGATTAAGGCAATCGGTAAAACGATTAGCGTGGGGAAAAGTTTTCCTTGTTCATACTGTCTCAATAAAAACGTAATAACTTGAATTGTTTTTCCTAACCCCATATCATCAGCTAATAGCCCACTCTTCCCACTATCATAAAGCGAACAAATCCAGCTATAACCTTCTACCTGATGGTCAAATAAATTAGCTTTTAATTGATTAGATACTGGCTGCTCTATATATGTTTTTGACTTATCCGCTTCTAGCTGAAACTCTAATTTATCCTCATTTTTTATAATATCTAAAACCATATTAGGAATTTTTTGTTTTTCTTCTTTAGCAAGTAACCCAAGCTCTCTCTTTAGGGTATTATCAGCATAAACCCATGCTTTTTTATAATTTATAAATGACTGATCAGGATATTTAGAAATTTCGTTCCGTAATTCTTCTTCGTTAATATCAAGTTCTTTGCCTGATTCGTCATCAAACCATTTGCGTTTGCCATTAACCATTTGCATTCTAGGTTTAGTAATTTCTACAAAGCCAACCACTCGCTCAGAAAATTTCTCTAAATCAAATAAGAATTCATGGTCTGGAAAAAGTGACAGCGGATTTTGAAAAAACTGAGGTATCTCTTCATTTTTTAAATACTTTTTCTTTTGAAGTATTTGAACATCTTCCCGAACCGCTTTACTTGCTTCGTACCTTTCACGCTTTGTTCCTATTCTTATAGATGATTTCATTGAATTACTGTTAAGGTGTTCCGTCTCTCCCTTCGTCTGACCAACTAACTGTAACTCCATTAGATCATTAGCAATCAGCCTAGGTTGTACTTCATAGGAGTCAATATAATGATAGTTTTCTCTTTTTAGGAAATCGTCTAACTGTATATTTGCTTCAACTGCAAGCTTTCTAATTTTCGCCGTTTTTTCGTATCCACTTTGAAACTCATCGAGTTGTATAGCTTCATAAAGCCTCCAAATTTCTTCTGAGACTATATAGGAAGCATCTTGTGTCTTAATGAAAGGATAATTAGTCTCAGCAATTTGTTCTAAAACTCTGTTTCTCATATCCCTTAGAGTTAATACAAATTTGGGTTCATGTGCAGGAGAGCCTATTATCTCAATTTGTCCGGAAACAGGAAAAACCTCTGTAGGCAAGCCGAAGTTGCCTAAGAGGATACGTTGATCTTCATTATCGAGCATGCTATAAAACGTATCGATTGTCATTTGTTCTTTATAATCGATAAAGTCGCTTTCAAATAGCTCTTCATATACAATATAACTTTCAAACCCTTCAAGTTGGAAATATTCTCTAAATTCCACATCCTCCAAGGGTAGCTCCAAAGTTATTTCATTCTTTCCTTGTTTTTTAAGAATTTGAAGCTGAATACGATTCCCTAATGCAAAATAATTAGATTGTAATGTCGTTTTTGCTTTCTTGAAGAATCGCATCGCGATCAACCTCCCAATTCAAACTTATACGTAAAAAATCATTAAAGTTTTTTTGCCAATTTCCAGTGTGAGTTAACCACCCTCCACTTACTACCTCTTTTTTATCCATCAGCATAGGTCGTCTGAGGTTAAAGTCAAGTCTGCCAAACATTTTAAATGCTCTACTCTCTAGTGCATCTCTATATCTCTCCACTATAGTTCCAAATTTTCTTTCAAAAGTGTTTGCGGTATAAACGTATACGGCACCTTTGTCAAGCACTTCCATTACTACTACATCATCGAAGTAAAATAGAATCGTTTTTTCTTTCTCGATTACAAGTGCATCCTGCATCTTAGGAACAAACTTTTCCCAATAAACAAAGCGTTCATGTTCTTTGTTAATCCCTGAAAAGAACTCTCTAATATTTTTTCTTAAATACCATTGATGAAATTCAATTTTCAATTCCTTCTCCACATTTGTCCATAACATAGGTTGCTTTTTATAGGTCCCCATCTTCTCTAAGATTCGCACACTTATATCCTCAAGCCCATATACACTTCCGGATTTGATAAACCCAGAAACTAGTAACTGGGCTGTTAATGAATCGGATTTATGCAGATATTTCTTAAACAAATCTGCTTCATTGTAGAATAATGTTTTAGAACCTGATGAAAACATCTCTATTATGATATCCTCATAGATTTTATGACTTTCAAGGATAAAATAATCCTGAAGTATATTTGTAAAAGGTCTTTCTCCCTTATTTATAACCTCACATATATGTTTGACATGAGAATTTTCAATTAGAATAAACTTAGACCATACCTCTTCCTTTTCTTCTGACCAATTTCTTCCTATAGAAGTCCTGTTATGTTGAAAAGATAACTTCACTATACTCCAAAATGGTTGAAAATTTCCGCCTCTATAGCATTGCTCGATCAAGTTATAAAACATTTGTCTTTTTAACTGAGCTGTAGATGCCATTTTTACAATTAATTGTTCCTTTTGAAATCTTTTTTGCACCATATTATATACAAAAGGAAGTAATACGCTATCACGAGTATTTAAATCATTAACCCATTTTATGAACTCATTTTCTGGCCTTTCTTTAATTATGCCTATAGCACCACGTAATCGTTCCAATCGATTTTGAATGATATCTGAATCTAAATCATTTGTATCGATTTTTTGTGTAATTTCTTTCCTAACCCATTCTTTAATGTGTGTAGGTCTATATTCAAATCTCATCCTCGCTCACCAACTTTTGGATTTCTTGAATCCTCTCATCTTCTTTTAGACGAAACAGAAACTCTACTCTTCTAGACTTTTCAGGGTCATACTCACCTTGTTCATTTGTAAGTGGTACCGTAAAGCTCCTACCATTTGAAGTAATAAACTCTTTAGAAAGGTCCTTTTCCTTAAAATTTGGGAACTCCTCTGCATAGATAGTTTCTACTACTGAGAATGCCCTGTTTTGAGAAAGCGATAAGTTATATAAATAAGTCCCTTCATTATCAGTATGGCCTTCAATGATTATATTGGAGATTTCATCTTTGAAGCGGTCCTGAAGGATGATCCCGAAGTATTTCGGTACAAATTGTTCTAGGAACTCCTCTCCACTTTCAGAAATATTGTAGGAACCAAATTCATACAAAATACTCCCTGGAAAACGAATTGCTCCTGTTTGTTCATCAACTTCTATTTTTACATTTGAATCTTTAAATTCGTCTGTTAACGCTGCTATGATATCATTCTTTACGTTTGTAACTTCTTCTATTTGCCGTTGTTTTTCAGAAAGATCATCTCGATAATCTAATATGACAACTGCAAGAAGAAGAGTAAATACCATCAATAATGCGCTCATTAAATCTGAATATGACATCCAATAATTTGTTTCTGTTCTTCTTCTGTTTCGCATTATTAAACCTCAACTTTGTGTTCATTCAAGGTATCTATAAATTTCCTCATAGCATCAGTCATTTCATCCTGACTCTCAGTATAAGCCTCTGACATACTCTTGAAGTTATTAACAACCGTTACCAGCTCTTTGTCAAACAATTGGAAGGTAGTTGTAACACCTGATTCAATATTTCTAGTAAATTCTTTCAATGAACCACTTAACTCACTACGTGTTGCCTCAAAATCTCTTGATGTTGATTCCCATTGTTCTTTTGAATATTGAATCTGTTTTGTATTCTCTAACAGGCTTGTTTCTGAAAGACTCACAAAATCCCTTAAGTAATCTAGAACTTCATCATTCCATTTCGATAAGTGAGGAGTTAATTCATTTTGTATTTCTTGCGTATTTCTTAACTCAGCCGATAAATGATCTAAAGAAGAAGCTGCTTCATTCATTTCTTTAACGATTGGCTGCATGGTAATAATAGATTCTTTTGTCAGATCAATGAGAGTATTATTCTCTCTAGAGGATAGGAGATACTGTTGGGATGCATTAGATAATTGTTTTGACAATTCTTCAAAACGACTGGAGACTATCGTTGCTTTTTCAACTAATTCATCTAATAATGTAGACTGCATTTGTTGTAAATCATTTCCGAATTGTTCAAAACTACTTACTAAATTACCCGATTTATTCATGAATTCACTATTCTGCGTCATAATTGCCTGTTGTACCGGTATTTGATCAAGATTTAATTGTTGTATTTCTCTTAGTGTAGAAGCTAGATTACTTAAGTCGCTAAAAGATTGATCATATGATTCTTGTGTAGATTCAATCCCTTTAGAAAGGGAAGAGAATGATTCAACTATATTTTCAGTTCTACTAAATAACTTTTCTTGATTCATAGAAGCTATTTCTAATTTTGCAACCACATGTTGCACGGAATTTAGCATATCTGTTTGTGTTTGTCTTGAAATATTCATCATTTCAGTGAACTGTCCTATAGTTTCCTGTGTCTCATTTGTAATACTTCCAATAAGTTTTTCGGTAACATCATAGCTTTGGTTTTTCAACAATGCTAAATGCTCTTTCGATGTATCTGCTTGTTCTCTCAGTTGTTCGTGCATCTTACCAAAAGATGAATGAATCGTATTGTTTCCCTGCTGGACGGTTTGTACAAAAGGCTGCATCACATGTTCCAGTGCATCTGTTAAAACTGTTTTCAATTGATCCGATTGCTGCTGTGTAATCTTTTCCAATCTGTTCAAAAATATCTCTTCATCATCGGCGTTTAAAAGTAAAGCTAATTCATTGGAGTGCCACTCAATTTCTGCTTCTATTCCTTTAGATATGAAGCGGTCTACAAATATCCAAATTATCGACAAAACTACTCCAAGAACAGAAGTATAAAATGCTACCTGCATCCCCCCTATTAACCCACCAATACCTATACGTAAAGCTTCTGAGTCAAGAACATTTAGTCCAGATAAACCCATAGACAATCCAATAAAAGTACCTAATACCCCTAATGAAGTGTGTATTCCGCCACCGAAGTCTAAAATATGTCGTTGACCAATCGCTGAGTACATGGCCTCTAAACCAAAAAATGGCTCTGTTCTTATTTTTTCTCCTGGTTTCTTCTTTGTAATTCGATCATAATATCTATTCCATTGCTTTGCATAGTTGGAATTAGGAGAAACGGTTTGAAAGATGGAGTTAATTTTTATATTTAAATTCATCTCATCAACATTTTGTTCTCTCAATAGAAGTAGTTCTTTTCTCACAATACCCATCGCTTGTCTTTCTTTATGTTTTGTAAATAAATGTACAGCGATTAAAAGCATAAACACTAAAACTTGAACAGTTAAATATATCCCTGTAAACATACTAACTTCTAGAGACTGAAAGGCCTTAAATATCCCATCAAACAAATAAAATAAAAACTCCAAAATACTCATCCATTCTATTAATTTATATAAGAATATTCTACCATATTAAAAAGTAAAAAAGAATCACCTAGTAACAAAAAAATCCAACATACCCATTGGATAATAGGTATATTGGATTTATTATATTTATTCTAAACCAGGAAATTTTTCACCCACTATGATGTTCTTGTTTCTCCTTGAGCTGTTCAAACAATTTCTCAATAGTACCAATACCAACATTCTCATATTTTGCTAGAATAACTAGTTCCTTTGGTAATTGCCCGACCCAACCCATTTGGTCTTCCTTTAACTGCCTCAGAAGATTTGGCATTCCGGAAAACTCATCAGAAGTTAATGGTATTTTGGATAGCTCTTCCGTAACAACTATATAATCCTCTTTAAAAAAGAAGAATAATTCTCCTGGATAATTTAAAACCAACTGTCTTCTTATTTTCTCTTCCTCAATATACGTTTTTAACTCTTCAAACAAGTTTTCATTATTCTTTTCCGTATATCGCTTAACATGATGGTGTAGACCTTCTAGATTATTTGGTAGCTCACTCATTATTCGAGCTTGCTGCTCTGCTCCAAGCCTAATAAGAAATGTCTCTGATATAGCAAACCTTTGAGGCAACAAGAAAGCATCACGCAGAAAATACGGAATTTCAAGCTTTTGATCCTTATATGTAATTGTACGAATTGTTGTAAAGCCTGGCTGCTCAAATTCTAATTTAGTTGCTGCTACCTCTGCTTCCGGTGTTATTACTGAATCTACCTTAGGTTTTTCCATAGATGATATAAGTAGGTTTTCCAAAGACTTTAGACGCTCTTCAATTTCTGTTATTTCATATGGTTGTTGTGCTTTTAGAGTAGGATCGTGGTATGGAGGAACATTGATGTCAACTGGTCCATAAACCTCCACATACCACTTGACTATTTGATAGACTGACTCCCATGACAATAATGCTTCTGAATAACGAAACATTCTAGTATCGTGAGCAGCTTGATTTCCAGTCTGACGAACAAAGTGTAAAGCATCTCTAATTTCTGTCGTCAAATAACCATTTTGATTCAACAAGTCAATCCTATCTTTCAAATTCGTCCATTGCTCATCAGGCAGTTTTTCCTCTCTAATCACTTGTTGCAGGATATTCTCTACAAATATTCTTGCATGCGTGAGCATTGTTCGAGGGCTTGTGAAAATACTATGTTCAAGTTCGCGTGCAACTAATGCAAGTTCTTTTGAAATGGGTTCAAGAAATTGATAAAAATAAGATGATTTTTCCATTTTAAGTCTCCTGACTTGAATTTCTTTATTAACTAATCAGCATTACTTCATAGTCTATTCTTTATAGGATTAACTATAAAACATAATCAACTTAATTTCACTCTTTTATAAAAACCACCTGTTTCCCTAATTGAACGGATTCGGTCTTATATCCTGCATCCTTCCATGAATGAGCCTGTGTACGAGAACCAATTAATGTGATTACTCCACCATAAGCCTTCCACGTCGATAATTTGCTCATGGCCTTCCCCTTTAGAATGAAATTAAATATCCTGATACTAAATCTACTTTATTTTTTTCGCATTCTCTTCAGACCATGTCTAATATTATTTCCATTCCCTGTTAAAAGCTCATTCCTCTTACGTCCACCATCAGTGTTTTGACTCCAACTGAATCTATTATTATCACATTCTATAAGATCCTTTTTTAGTGCATTCTGATTAGGAGAGGATTTTTTATTCCATCTTTCCATTATTAGTTCTTGGCTGGAGGATAAGGATATATCTATATAAAAATCATTTAGTAAGGGAGACCTAATGTGAGCCCTACTCTCAAAATATCCAGCTGATAACCCATTAAAAGCTTCTCTAAATATTGTTATTACTATCAGCTGTTTGGGGGCATCTACTTTCATTTTAATAAACCCCTTTTTATTAATAACATCTTCAATTTTCACAATTGCTCCCAGTTTATGAATAATATTAATTCGAACATACATCGAATCCATTAAAGGTATAAACCCATCCACCGCCGAACCCTGTTTATAAGTAGAGAAAAATATATTACTCTTATGTAAATCTTCTAATTGATTAAAAAACCCCTGGAAACTAATAGATATTTCAAAAGCATCTTGTTTAGGCATATGTTTTATTTTCATTTCGTTTTCCACCTTCTCACGAAAGAGACTTGTGTAGATTTGAAATAGTTTAATGAAATCTAGTTTCATCTTTTTACAAAATTATCTTAATAAATCTTTTTAATATTTCATACAATCTATTCAACCAAATTAAACTTACATTATTATCCCATATTTTACAGTAAGTAATAGTATAGTACAAATTAATATTTTATTTACATATTATGTTTTATAAATAAACATTTAGATTATTTTTAAGAAATAAAAAAGAGGCTGGGACAAAACTAGCTTCTAATATTGGAAAAGAGAAATTGAGCTCACTCAATTTCTCTTTTTCCTTATTTTTATGTATTTTTTATTCTTCTATCTAGTTTTTACCGTGAACTTACGTAAGTTCACGGCCATTAACGCAAGACCCATTTCATTTTCAACCTTCGGTTTCCCACGTACAGAAAATCGTGAGAAACGCAAATTAGCCTTCAAGAATCCAAAAACTGGTTCCACATCAATTTTTCTTTGACGATAGATAGAACCTGTCTTTTCCTCTGAAAGCTTCGCGCTCACATATTCTTTTTGTTGCTCCCACTTTTCGTTCACCATCAACTTTCTATTATTACCTTCTTTTGCTTTCGTACAGGAGGAGCGGAACGGACAACCTGAACAGTCCTCACATTCATAGATCTTAAACTCCCGTTTGTATCCTGTCTTGTCCTCGCGTATGGAATGATATTTAAAGGACAGCTGTTTCTGGTTCGGGCAGGTGTACGTATCGTTCTCTTCGTCGTACTTCCAATTTGCAGTATTGAACTTATTTTGTTTCTGTTTCTTCTTTTGCTCTTTGATGTACATGTTATAGGTGATCAGAGCTTCGCGTTTACGATTAGATAGTATATCGTCATAATTCTGTTCGCTTCCATAGCCTGCATCTGCCACGATATGCTTCGGTAGCTTAAAGTAATTTTTCTCAATCTCATCCAGGAAGGGGATCAAGGTTTTGGTGTCTGTTGGATTAGAAAACAAACTATAGGCAAGCGTGTATTGACCCTCCGTTGCGATTTGTACATTATAACCAGCCTTCAATTGACCATTTTTCATGTAGTCGTCTTTCATCCTCATAAAGGTTGCATCATGGTCAGTCTTTAAATAGCTGTTCCGGGTTCCAAAGATTTCAAAGTCCCGTTGATATTTCTGTTTACGGTAGATATAATCAATCAACTCTTTACGTACCTGCTTTGGATATTTTCGTTCTCTCCTCAAGCTCTTTCGTTCCAAAGCGTCTGACGACGCTTCTATTTGTTGGTCATATTCGGTGATGACATCCTCTACTTTTTGAACCATTTGAGTTAGTTCTTCCAGTGACAGGTGCTCTTCTCGTTCCATTTGAGGGATGATCTCCTTTTCAAGCAGTTCGTTATATAGCTGGTTCGATTTTTCTATCAATCCTTTGTTATATTTCTCTACGGATTTTCTCCAGACAAACGTGAACTTGTTAGCGTTTGCTTCAATCTTTGTACCATCAATAAAGATTGCCTCTTGGTCAATGAGTTTTTCTTGGACCAACTGACAGCGGAATTGTACGAAACATTGACGGATTAATTCGCTCACCTCTGGCTGCACACGAAATCGATTGATTGTGCGGTAGCTTGGTTGATAGCCCTGGGCCAGCCACATTATCCGGACACTATCGTATAAGAGTCCTTCAATTTTTCGACCTGAAAAAACAGACTGGGAGTAAGCACAAAGGATGATTTTCATCATCATGCGGGGATGATAGGCAGGGCAACCCGTATTTCGAAGAAATACTTTAAACGCTTCGTCAGGGATGCTTTCAACTAAATGGTGAATATGGAAGGCAATATCGTTTTCTTGTAATTTTACTTCTAAATCTAAAGGCAATACCACTTGATTCATGTTATAATCTTTAAACATAAGGACACTTCTTTCTGTTGGATTTGGTGTGGTAACTTAATTTTATCAGAAAGTGTCCTTTGTTTATGACAAAAAATATAAAGCCGGTGAAATTTTACTTATTGTAAAATTTCATCGGCTTTTTCATTTAAGAGGATGGTTTTGTCCCAGTCTCTACATCATAAACAGTTTAATTAAAAAATGTTAAGATTTTTCTTTTATCAATGATATCCCATATATAATCTTACAAATTTAACTCTTGAGTAAATCGTCAAACAGTATTTATTAAACTATGTCTTTCAAACTCTTTCCATATCTATCCTTCCATTCTGTCAACCCGTTCGCACTTCTTCCCATGACAATTGCGGCTGCTAATGACGGACTAGAGAACAATAAATCTTCCATGACTGTATACTCATCATTTATTAATTGTATTTTCTCTGACTGAATTAAATCTTCTCTCTTGGTTACTAAACGTTCTACAAAAGAGTCTACAGTGCTAGATGCAATTTTCGATCCTTTCAAAACAACAAACCCTTCTTGTGTTTGAATGCCTTTTGCTTTTGCCCCACGAGCTGCATTGATATACCAGAATTCGCTATTAATTGTATCCGCATTATCTTTAATCTCTTCAAATACTTTATGACCTAATGTATTTACTATCATGATAAGATTACTAATGAATTCATCCATTTCTGCACGATCAGATTCTGATATAGAAGGCATAGGTGGAATATTTCCATTTAGTACTTCATAACGGTTAGTAACCTTAGCTTTTTCATGTAGTTTATTTTCAATATATTTTATGTGCGCTTTGTTTAAGTTATCATCTTTGCTAATAAATACAATCACTTCATTCCAAAAGTCCTTTTCACGTAAATGACTTTGTAAACGTGTATATACTTCCTCAGCTTCACCAATGTAAACTGCTTCTTTGTCATCATCATCTCGACCAAATAACATATAAACACCTGTAGAATTCAGGTTTCGTCTATCAGCACATTTTTTCACTTCAGTTCTAGGAATTCTGTAAGCTAAACCTGTCCAGTTCGATAACTCACAAGTTAGTCTTCCACTTGAATCACCATCTATTAAGAACATTTTAATTGTCTTTCCAAAAGTCACTTTCATCATCCTTACATAACTATTTGAACTTTCTTAAAACCTTGATTCTTTTTTTCTTTTGAGGTCTTTGTGAGTAGTTTGAAGGTTTATAATATATTAAACTTCACCGTTTTTTTTATGAAGATAATCAAAAGTACAGACCACTCTGCTCAAACCATGCTTGTCATTCTTCCTTTTTATCGCATCATGTATGTCCTGAAGTGAACTAAAAATCATAAATTCATACTGCTCATCAGAGGGAAGTGGTAAAAGTCTTTTTTTTTTGAATTCGTTGATCCATTCAATTACCTGATCATGCAACTTTAAAACAAATTGTTAAACCCTTGGTATCCATGCATTGGAAGTCGCTATTGCATGAAATTTTAAGTATCTACGTTTATATCGAACTAACACGAATGTTCCTTATACACTTTTCATAACCCCAATAACCTTACCATTGATTAATACGTCTTCTTTTTTCATTTGAATCGGTTCATATTTTTCGTTTTCGGAAATGAGGAGGATAGAATCTCCCATAGGCATAAACTTCTTCATGGTTACTTCTTCGTCAATTATTGCGATAACAATATCTCCATTAGAGGCAGATTGTTGTCGGTTAACGACTACAGTATCCCCTTTATCAATGCCCGCTCCTATCATACTATCTCCCGCTACGGTAAGGGCAAACGTGTCTATATCAGAAATCAGCCATTCCCTAGGAAGTGTAAGGAAATTATCGTATTCGATACTAACGGTAATTGGAATTCCAGCAGCGACATTCCCGATAAGTGGAATCTTACATTTCGTCTCATAGTTTACAAACATACCGGACTCAAGATCCGTGAACTCTACTACTTCATCATTATCGATTTCCGTGGCTATTCTATACTTTTTACTATTTTTCAAATTATTATATGTTCGTTTATTTTTCGTTTCAGGCAAGAATTGCGGTTGGCATTTTGGTAAGTCATTTAATATTTCTCCAGCCCGATCCATAAAAATTACTTGGAGACCATCCGTTACTATGCCATAACGCGCTCGACTTTCCGCTTCTAAATACGATCTCAATTGCTCCGTCGCATCTTTAATGCCACTTCCAAACTGCTTAACTTCTATGAAAATATAAGGAAGTAAATCCCCATTTGCGTATATATGCACAGCGATATCTACAAAACCTTTGCGTGAAAACTGCTGAACAGGATACTCTAACTCTAACAACTCCAGCGGATAACCGTATGTTTGATGCAGTTCACGTATCATCCACTGCCGAACTACTTCCTCTTTCGAATTAAGATCCATTATTTGATTGGTTAATTGATAATCTTGAATACCAATTGAATGAAAAGGACGTAATTGGCAATCTCTTTTGATCCGAAGAAACTCAAAGTTCATTTCTTTAATGAATTTAGATGGCTTTTTCACAGAAGACATATACAACAGCTCGTTTGCTCGTGTCATGCCAACATATAAGAGTTTACGTTCTTCTGAGTCCATTGTATTTTCATCATCCAGATCATATAGTCGATCGTTAGGGATAACCCCATCATTCAAATCTATTAAAAAGATTACTTTGAATTCTAATCCTTTAATCGAATGCATCGTCACTAGTTTCACTTTGTCGGATTCAAAATTTGCATCGGCTGACTGGAGAATCTCACATGGAATTCCTTCCTTTTCAAGACCTTGAGCAGCACTTTCAATCAGTCGTTTCTCTTTTGCAACTAGACAAATTTCTGCTAGTCGATAATCATTTGCGATTGTTTGTATTTCATTTACTAAAAATGCTAACTGTTCCTGGCTTGTCGTAAAGAATCGATAAATAGGCTGGTGCCCATGTCGATCTATTAGCGATGGCTTTACAAAGTCAACATTCATATTAATAGTAGAATCATTTTCAATAAGTTGATAAGCTGCCTTGGAAATCTCCGTCGTCGTCCGATAATTTTTACTAAGAGTTCTCGACTTTCCGCTCATATCGTACCCAATCGATGTATAAGGTCTTCCTTTTCCGAGCCACGATTGTGAATAAATACTCTGTGTGTTATCAGCAACGAACAGGATAGAGGAGTACGCTTTTTCCTGATAAATACATTTCAAAAATTCAAGTTGAACCCTTGTTAAATCTTGGCTCTCATCTATAATAATATGCGTATATCTTCCGTGATTTATTTGCTGTGCTTCTCGTAGAGCCATGATATTCATTTGTTTATAAGTGACAAAACCTTCTTTTCCTAGCATTTCATTAAATGTTTCCATTAGTTCGAAGATAGCTTTACGAAGATCTGAGTTTTTCGTTAATTTTTGAGGGGACCCACTCCCTCCTGTCGCACGTCCAATTCGATCCATTTGTTGGTAAGTTTCCACATCTTCAATTTGGCATGCATTGATCCAGGTTACTTCATCAAACAAGAAATCACTATTCTTAGGACGTAGAATTTTACTTTTTGGATATTGCTGCTGCACTTTATGTATAGCTTTAATCATAATCTTGCGTTCTAAAACCTTATCGGCAGGTTGCAATGATAGATTCATACGTCGGATATAATAAGAAAAATATCTATACATGATGCTATCGATATTAATAATTTTCACTTCATTTTCACGAGAAAATATGCCCACTAACTGTTCGTCCTCTTCATCTGCAAGTTTTTGATATTGATACTTAATATATTGTAATAACGTCTTATTGTAAGTGACCAGAAGAATTGTGTCATTGTCTTCAGGGGTATAGTGATTCTGCAAAAAAGAGATGCGTCTAATCGCTACAGTCGTCTTCCCTGACCCTGCAACTCCTTTTACCATCATATGTCCGTTCGGTTCCAATTCCACAATTCTTCTTTGTTCCATATTAAGCTTCATGTTGCCATCCCCATCCATCCTCAACTAGTAGAATATTCTTACTTCTATTTTAGTAACAGATTAGTAATTTAGCAAACTTTTCCTATTTTTGTTTGAGGTCCCTGTATAAAAGACAAACAACATGCTTTTTTTATGTGAAGAACTAACTACACTGCATATTTGACACTAAAGACCCTTATCCTTCCATACCGATAACGCAAGCAATAGAATTTCCTCTAAGTTTATTACTTTAGAGAAATACTATCAGGAGAAGTTGGAGGAAGCTGGCACTGTTTATACATACTCCAATTAATCGTTGTGACATTGATTATTTTCTTTGCTAAAATTTTCATTGTTTATTTAAACTCTACTACTCCCCGATCCATCTCAAACAAACCATCTGCGTATAGCTCTGGAGAATGTTCAGAACCAGATTTTGAATACCTCTCTACATGGCTGACATTAATATTATCAGCATCTGTAAAGTCAATATGCGCTATTGCTACCCAGTAGGCTAAACGATTTTTCTCATATAATGGGCTAGTTATACGTTGACCCAGTTGGTTATCAACGACAGCTTTCGCCTTCATACTTTTAAAACTACCAATGCCATTGCTAACTGCACTATATGCTGCAAATAATACATACTTCAATTTAGAGGGATCATGTATGACAATAGTTTCTTTCCCTGCTCCTCTACTATCACCATCTAGAGTAATAAAAGGCTCACGTTTAGCATTCCCCATCGAACGGTAATACACTTTTCCTGTATCCCCATTTTTCAATACATAAAAACAGTATAAATCTAAATCTTTTTTAGGATTCGCCCACTCCAATGTTGCTACAATTTTATTGGACTTAGCTATCGATATGGATTCCTTCTTCTTCAGATTGATATTCATTTTCTCCAGGTTTGGCTTTTCTTTTTTAGGTTCTTCTATAGGAGGTGGAGTAGAATTACTCTGTATACTACTCTCGCTATTTTCAATCTCTAAACCATAGTTTAAGCATAATGCCTCCAACCCTCCATTAAATCCGCTACCAATCACATTAAATTTCCAATGTCCTTGATATCTATACAACTCACCAACCACTATTGCAGTCTCCTGTTGCAAATCCTCACCAAACGAATAAGTATATAAAGTATTTCCTGTTATAGAATCTCTTATAAAAAGCTCTAATTTCCCTACATCTTGAAAGCGTAAATTCTGTGCGTCCCCTTCATGAATAGTCAAGGCAATAGCTATTTTCTTAATTGTTTCAGGCACAGTATTCAAATGAATACTAATCGAGCCATCTAATATTGTTCCTTTTGCATAACTAACTGATTTATCGCGAGAATATGGTTGACCGTAAAAGATAAAATGTTCATCTTTTTCACAGCGATCATCAGATTGCAATAAAAAAGAAGAAATATCTAACTCCATTTCTTTTTTCGGTGTAGACCATCGTACAAAACATTCCAGTTGTGCTGTATTTTCCAATGTAACCTTCTGCCCACGTTGTATTTGCATGATAACACCCCTTAAGATTATTACTTACCATTATACAAAATACGCTATTTTTTTCTTTGTTTCCAGATTTTTACACACACTTATTTTTTAAAAATGAGAAAACAGAGAAGAATACCCCATTAGCTCTACCTTTCAAATAATCACATTTTTTAACAGTTTCTCATATCGCCAATCAGTTTAAAATATCTCGAACGACAGTTAATAAATATTTGGAGATGAGCTTTGAAGAGGTGATACACAATTTGAAGAATGTAAAACAAGGAAGAAGAAATTAGATGAGCATCTAGATTGGATAATTGCCTGGTTGGAGGAATATCAACACCTAAGTGCAGCTCAGATATTCTAAACTGAAAGGAGGAGCAAAATAATGCTCCTCCTTTCCTTTTATCATTAAACTGTATTACTGTTTACATCAAATCATTTTATCTCTGGAACTTTAACCTTAATAGATTTCGGTTCACTTAAATGACCATTCTCCATGAATTGCCCTTGGATGATACATTCACCCTTTTGTAAGTAACGTAATTCATCTAGGTTATGGATATTCATTTTCTTACCTACCAGGCTTAGCTCACTTTCTGCTGGTTTAAAGAAAATAGAAGTGGCTGCATTTTCTAAAACTGTTCGCTCTGCTATCGAAAAGTTGCTGAACGTTTGAGTAGCAAACCAGGCAGATAAGCCGAATTTGCGTCCCTCGCGCAATATTTTTTCTGAAGGAGAGTTACTTCCGAAATCTAGATTCTGCGCCTCATCTAAGATGATTGGTAAAGGCTTACTGACATTACCACTTTGAGCATAGGAGAATAAATCCCATAATATAAATTCGGTCATAAGCTTCTTAATGTCATCTTGATCGAATCCTTCAAATTGAATGACAAACACTTTACCGTCTGCTGTGAAATAATCATCCCATGTGAATTCATTGTCATAGTCAAATGGATCAATATCTACAAATACACTTAGCTTACTAACGATAGAGGCAGCAACTGCGGTGGTCGTATCTGGTAAATCCTGCAGTACTTCTAGCATTAATTGCATATTTGCTTTTTCTCCGTACATTTCTATACATTTTTTAGCTGCACGATAAATCGCACTTTGTTGCTGGTCGCCAAATTGTTTATAGACTGAAGCAAATACGTTACGGATTCTAGAGGCTGTATCAGACTCTTTCTCTAAGAACGATTTTCCAGCAATTATTTTTTCTCGACGACGGAATGGATTGATAGGGAACCCCTCGTAATAAACAATCCGTTCTTCTAGGCGGTCACCTAACAGGTCTAAGAAGTTTGAGTTAAGCTGACTCTTCGTATAACTACTAGAGAAATCCACGATTAAAGCAGACTGACCATTTTCTACAAGCTGCTTCAATACCGATTGAACAAAGTACGTCTTCCCTTGTCCTGATCTACCACCAATAACTAAATGACGATTCGAAAGCAGGGTTGAACTGTATTCCCAATAGATTGGCTGATTCCCATGATAACCAAATAGAGGCTGATTACTTGTAGGTTGAACTGACGGAGGAGTCAATGGCAATACTGGTACCTGATCATCCGTTTGCTCTGTATTAACTACGTCATCTACTTTGTAATCAGTTGTTGAATCTGCAGCAATATTATTATTACCGTTATTTTCATTATGATATGGAATATCCGATTTCTCTTCTCCATTTGGCTTTTCCTCTAATGGCGGTACAATCACTCTATTCTCTTCTGAGGCATCATCAGCAACAGGCAGGACTTCACCTTCTACCTCGTTATCTTCCGCCGTGTCAATCGTTGACGGAAGTGGTACAATCTCTTTTTCTTCCTTAGGCTTAACTTCAATCGATTCCACAACGCTAAAGTCCTTCGCCTTTAGCTGCTCCATTCTAACTCCTAAAGATCGATATGCAGTATCCTCAGGTATTTCATAGATTAAAACCATGTTTTCACGATTCTTTGTTTCTTTTACTAAATGTTTTTTAAAGGAGATTATTGCTCCTACTCCATGTTCTGCAACTAAATCATCGCTTATCACAAACTCATCATTTAGTAATTTCTCCAATACTTCCTCTGAAATGTCATAGGATTGTTCTGGCCAGAAATCATTTTCTCTCATTTTATTGGCATTAATAATTAACATACGGGCAAAAAAGTTTCTTAAAAACTTTGCATCAAAAGAAGTATCATTTATTAAGTTATCTTTTAATCGCTCATTCAGTTCTTTTACCTGTTTAATACCTTTTTCGATGACATCAGAATTGTTAAAACCTATTTTTACTTCTACAGGATAGAAGTGTAGCTTCAATTGGCCTTGTTCATTTTCAAGCCCTAACAAAAGGAGGTCATCACTGCAGTTACCTGTTCTACCAATTGTCTTCCCAGAAAAGATGCCGTCCTTACGACTCAATCGAATGTTTCCTGCCACACGAACTATCTCTTCCATCGAAATTGGAACCCATAAAATATTGCTAGAATTCAAGTAAAGTAATGCATGCTTAATAGCAGCGACGATACTCATTTTTTCTCTTTTATCATGACCTTGGTTTTGGACGGCTCTCAGTAACCATTCACCATTAAATGTATTAAATGACTTAATAATATGATCAATATTTTCATCAGGTACTTTTACCCCTTGGGATTGAAGGAACCCATCAATTACATTGAAATATTGTCTAGACTTGTCCGTAATCGTAATTGCATCATATTTGCTGCTTGAGGATAGCTGGTCTGAGTAATGTACTATGACAAGATTATCAGAGCTATCCTGGAAGTAACGTAAATCCACTGCAGGGTCGATGAATGTTAACCAAATCGAATTATTGTAAAGTAATTTTAAATAGCTTTCATCATCTTCATCGATATGAAGGGAAATGACATTATTCTTTTTATATGGATCTTTACCATAATTTTTATTGTTCGCGCTTAGCTCATTAATAGCCGCTGCAAACTGCGTTAACAGGGATCGTTTTGTATTTGATGACCCTACCCCAAAGCCTACACGGTATCCACCGTTTTCAGTTCTTTGAGAAACCGTGGAAACAAAAAGTCCATCTAAGTTCATAGCATTCGGTGCATTTTGGATGATTTGCTTAGACATTTGCTCCTTGTTTTGCATCTTATAGAAGGTTAGATGACTATAACGCGGTTCCTCTTCGATAGGAGCCTTATAGAAGCTTAAATGTTTTTGAATCTCTAATAATACATCCTCTGCATCAAATTGCTTAGTGGAACAATCTATATCAAAGATTTCCTTAACCTCAGCAGGAGTGCTTAGTGTATTAAAAAGCTCAAAGGCACTTGTTGTATTTAAGCTTGATTCATAGCTAGTTACCTCCAGGTCGAACATACTGGAAAGTGTTCCTGTTTGAGTAATACGATCCTTAAACCATTTTAGAATTCCTTTTAGAATTTCTTTATCATTCGTTAAATTGATAATGTTGATATGCATTTTTGGCTTGTTACTAATCGTAAATAAATAATCATAATAGGTAATAAATTGCTTTAGCTTCTCACGTATCAAATTAGCCAAATAGGCATTTGTTTCTCCAATTTGAACCTCTTTTTGAGGCTGGAAGCAGTGCCATTCAGACATGTTATTTAGAGAGTCAGGCTTTAGATAATTATCGTCAATTGGACTTACTAAATAAGGAATAATAAACGCTGGCTTTAAACGCTTTAATATATTTTCATCTATGACCTGTCCTTCTACCTCTTCTATAATCTGTAGCTGGTAGGCGACATTTAAAGGGGAGAACGGTGTCATATATAATTTGTCATTGTATTGCAATGTACCCAAGTATAATAGATTCTTCTGTGCGTTGGACAGGTAATCGTTGTCTCTAATTTCATGGATAGCGGATACGAATTCTTCAATATATACTTTAGCTGCATTACGTATTGTCTCGTCATAATAAATAAGCGTGGGAATCGATTTTTTACTCTTCAATGCATTCAAGAAGGAATCATAAGCTTTTTCTACTCCCTCAGGCAAATCCAATGGTTTAGGTATTAAGCTTTGGATATTATACTCTGCAATCCTTACTCCCCCATCTAGCCACTGTTGCTCCAGTAGGTAAAAGAGAGCTTCTTCGTTAGATAGCTTATATGGCTGCTGACCAATATTAATCTTTTTTCCATCATCCGAAATAATAAATGTCTCTTTAAGATTGACCTTACGTAGCCAAATTTTCTGAGAAGAAATGTCCTTCGTCTTAAATACCTCGTCACTCACCACAATTGGTAGTCTACATTTATTATGAACAATATCAAATTGTATGGAGCTAGTATCTTCATCTAATAACCCTAGCTCAAAGGACACCTCGACTCCTGCATCCTCTACCCTGACTATTTCATCCTCATTTTGTACAACGGCTTGAAAAGATCCGTCTCCAAAAATGAGATTTTCATCCGATAAATTTAATAATAGTCGTCCCGCGGAGGTTAAACCGTATGAAAGCTCATAACGCTTTAACCAATCCTCCGTTTCCTTGATAATCATAATGCGGATAGTGAACGCACTTGAAGACATATTTTCATGTCTATAGGAAATATTTTTAAAAGTACTATACTCATCACTTAATTCAATATTAGCTAATAATGAATGTCCCTTTGCAGTAACAAAATTAGCAGAGCGCTTTAATATATAATTTTCACTTGTGTGGCGACTAAAAGGTAGTTTGACTTCAATAGTTTCAGACGGCTCATAGTCAGGGTGAAATATGATTACCTCATAGGTACGCTTTTTAGAGCTTTTTTGCCAAAATGTTTTTATCTTCTCATTAGACTTCTTTCGAAGGACAGTTATTTCATCTGCTTTCAAATAGATATCCTTACGTTCGGCAACTTTATCCTTCGCCTTTAAAACATCTACTAAATCAATTCCGTCCTCATCCTTATAGAGCTTCTTACCAAAGTCATCAAAAAGATCCACTAAACGATCTTCTCCATTACCTAGTTCTCTTAGACGGGAAACCTCATCGAATAATTCTGTGTTGTTGGTTAGGCGTTTATCAATTTCTTTTTGTAGCTTGTTATATTTATTACTGTCAACGGCCTCTTGATCCCTGGATTCAATTATCGAATTAAGCAAGGAGTCCTTAAAATATCCGAGTGACTTATAATCTTCCTCCTGGATTTGCTGTCCATTTGCCCAGTTCAAAATCTCTTCAAAGTCTAAAAACGACGGCTGCTCTGAATAATGTAATTCCTCCGTCTCGGCTAGATAATGCAAGAGAATTTCCTTGTCCTGCCCTACCAATGCACTTTCCTTGATATACTCTTCCAAATTGTTGACTATTTGACTTGCATGCAGTGGCATCCCCTCAGAGGTAAGATCCTTACTACCACCCTGAATAGAATCTAACAGATTATCTGAGATTATTACTAGGGATGTATTTTTCCACTCCCCTTTTTGCTCACTCATAAGATTACGTAGTGTAACTAAAAAGTCTATATGTGTTTCATCTAGAGTAGTAGCTAGCACATATTTATGATTTCCATAATTCAATGAATCTGCTGTATAGGCCTCACTGCCACCAGGTACTGTGTAGGTAAAATCACTTGCCGCTGGTAAATCCTTTAGTGCATCTATAATTTCCTTAACATATATCTCAGAAGGAAGTGAAAGAAAATATCGATTCACTATTCCTTGCTTCACTTCCTTTGCGAAATAACCTGATAGCTGATTTGCTATATGATTATAAAATGGCTTTGACATATTGAGCATCCCCACTATCACTTTTTTTATCTAGGTAATTTAAATTATCTAGAATTTTTACTACCTCTTCCTTAGAATATTTATCAAAGAAGACGCCCCGATTTTCTAATTCTATCCATAGCTTGTTTAACTCTAATTGGCTGCCGCGTGGGCCTACTGCTACAGCTATTAGGGAAATAAGCTGGTTCATATTTAATGCTAGTATATTACCTAACGATCCACCTGATTTACGATAGAAGCGTGTTGCAATAGTTTCAAAGGCCACACTATAACGAGAATTAATCTCCTCTTTAACATTTCTACGTAGCGTGTCGTACAGATCCTTAAACGCCTGCTGCAAGTCCTGTTCCTCATAAGGAATTCTTTCAGTTAACGGGAAATATAGCTTATACTCTTCATTTATCCAATAATAAATAGACTTTATAAATTCTTCTTGCGCAGTTGGTAATTGTTTTTGGAAATAGTATGCATAATCTTTATAAAACCAATTGCTCTCTTGAGTAAAGGTATTGTTACCTAATATATTTAACGTATGCTCATGGGCAAAGAAGCTTCTTATCTCCTCACGTAAGAAACGTAACCCCTCATTATAAAAATCCCGTCTCTTAGAAGCTGTTTCGCTCATATTCAAGAATACAATGCGATGCAGCTTATCTGTTTGAGCTGATGTTAATTTATTTGTTTGAATGACAATTTGGGACATCGCAATAAATGTATAATGCAAAGCGATATCCGCAAAATGCTGGATTAAAAATGCCGGATTCGTCGATAGAGTCCTCACATCATTTAAAAATTGCTGCTGCAAGCCTGGAAAAAGCATCTTATATTTTCTCTTAGTTAATGGCTTATTGTCTGCCTGTCCTGAAATACGTATAATCTCACTTAATAAATCCTCAGTTTTTAATTCACTAAACAATGAGTTGAATTCATTCTCGTAATCTCTAATAAATAAATCATAGAAGAAATTAAAATAACCAATCTCGCCCTTTTTTTCATCCTTATGATTAATAAAAGGGATATTTTTAAAATGTTCTACTCTGGTAATTGTAGAATTTTCTATATCCTCTAGCTCATTTTCAATAAACAGCTTAAATACTTCCGTTGTTTCATCAGAATCAAATTTTCCCTCTCCTAAGATTCCATCAATAGAGTTTTCATTTTTCTCGTATTCTATGCTTTCACCATCTAGTACGCGCATCGTCGCTCCAACAATGGCTGCATAGCCATTTTCAAACTTAGCGCGCTCTGGTTTACGTGTAGGGAGAGGTAGCACAAACGTATTTTCTCGACGACGATACGTATATACTCCGTTCTTTTCCACAAAGTCTCTAATTCTTTGATAATCTAATTGGAAAATCATGCTATACCTTCTTTACATCGAATTTTGCTTTTGAAAACTTAGGCTTAGAAATTTCATAATACTCATTCGTCGGTACATGTACCATTAGTAATTTCTTTTCTTTATCCTCAAAATACTTGATGAGCTTATTATAGAAATCTTCAAATTGTATGGCTTGTCCTACCTCGTGTAGGTTAGGTCTATGACCATTGCTTACCTGTCTTAAAATTTCAAAAAGCTTTAAATCTAGATCAAAGTTAATATCATTGAAGCCTAGAGTGATATAGTGGTTAGAGGCATGTAGGTCACCCTCCTCTACACTTCCATACAGATCCATATCTAATGTGCTTTCCAAATTCATAGTGATTGCCATTCTAAATTCCTTTTTCAAATTATTCGTAATGTACGCATATGAATCACGTGGGGATCCCTTCCATTGGTAAACTACCTTTTCAAGTAGCGGGAATACCTCCTCGATGACTTCCCCAGTACCTTTATAAAAGGCATACAAGTATTTTACAAAGTGGCTAAAATCTGATTGCTCGTTGTTTTCATTTAATAATTCTTTTAAACGAATGACAAAACGGGCCACTTCTAAATGTTCGTTTAAAGAAATGGCATTTCTCCAATAATTATCGTAAGGAATATTACCGTCTACACCTATTACACTCGATAAATATGTGGATAGATCTGGCTGCATGAATATACTAGCAATCAATTCATCATTTAAGCTATTTTTAATGAAAACGGGATCTAGCTCATTTAATCCAAATAAAATAGCTGATCTTTCTGGATGATTGAACAGTAAATTGGGTAAGGAGTTTTCCAACGAAAAAGCAGTGCTTTGTGGATTTAACAATATCTCAGAGGGTACTATCAAATCTACAATAAAGTTATAAAACTCTCTCGTAGAGACAATCATCTTATTTCGTATAATGACATGTATTATCTTCTCTACTATTCTTTTTCTAACTTGTTCATTCATCAGTAATAAGTAATTCTCATGAGCCATCGTCCATTTGTTATTTGATTTGTCCTGTAGCCATGCTTGATATATTTCATTAACACCCTCAGGTGCTGTAATTTTTTCAAGTATCTTGGAAAAGAAGGATGAATATACTCCCTTTTCACAGATACTATAGTATTTTTCCTTAGAGAAATCTACCGTGTGAAAGCTTTCAAATGTATCGGTCTTCTTATCACTTTTAGTCTTATTAAAAATATTTAAGGAATCAATGTAGCTCGTGAACAATTGGAATTGACCCTTTTCTTTTTGTAACAAATAAAAGTTGTGTAGTTTACCATAATTTATTGCCACAACGATATGTTGTTTAGGAACAAAGCCATCCTCAAATGGAGAGAGAATACGCTCCAGCGTTGCCTCAGCAGGCTTCGTTCTTTCATAGGACTCCGTTGCATCATTATGAATATAGACATTGTTGAATAGATTTGGTTTTGTAGCCTTTAGATATGCCAAGAGATGGCTTTTCCCGTCCCCTACACTCCCGAGTAGTAAAAGTAACTGGGGACTACTAGATGCTTGCATCTCCTCTAGCTTTGCTACAGTATTTCTCTCAATTTTTCTTTCCACATGCATATAGCTCTGAAAATCGCCAAGCTCATTCGCATTTACGACCGTTTCATTAGAAGACTTTTGTAGACCTTTAATTTTTTGAAGGAATAGGGATCCATATTTGCTAGGCTGTTTCTTAGATTCATCTGTTTGACTCGTAGCAGATGAGATTTCTACTACTCTCTCTTCCATTTTATCTGGCGTATGAACAGACGCAGCAATCTCTGCGTTACTTGTAGTACTCAATATAGCTCTCTCTCTTCTTTCCTCTATCTCGCGTACAGCTTTTGACACTTCAGGCGGTCGCATTTCCTTCATGCTTACCACTGGTCTCACTGAATGAGATACTTTCTTTTTACCTTGTTGCTCTTTTACTACAAAAAACAACTTTGTAACAAGCTGTTCAAAAGTAGCAAATACGTCTGCTACAATATTTTTAGGTACCTGGGCATGCTTCAAAACTCTTGAAATATTTTTAGCCATTTCATACTCTTCTATGGGTAGATCATAATCGTTATATATCTTTTCCCACATCGACTCTGTGGACAAATGGGCAAGCCTTTCTGGTGTACCAAATGGCTCTCGTATAACCATAGATTTTGACTCTGCTAAATAGTTAAGTCGGGCAACCCCTAAAAATCTAAATAAGATATTCATTTTCTTTAAAGCTCCATCAGGATTATATCGAACCATTGTTTTAATTAATTCATAACTAAATTTATGATTATCTAAATCAAAATGAACAATGAATATATCCCAGAAGCTTTCTAATACTCTTGTATTCATTTTAATGGGTAAAGGTATATCTTCTATAGAGGGAAATAAATCATAGCCACCCTTATTACTACTTGTAGTAGCTATGGCTTCTGTTGATAGCTTCCCTATTGAATTTGACGTTTTGAATAGCTTCTTATCAGCTATTGCATCTATAACGTATTTTAAACGATTGATGGCTATGACTAATGTTCTCGTAGTAATCATTGTCTGCCGGTCAAATACTATTATTAAATCTCTTACTTGTTTATATACTGCATAGGTTATCGCATCATATTCAAATAGAATTTCCCACCGCTTTGTATGTGTAAAATCCCTAAAGTCATTTAACATTATCAAATTATCAGACTTGGTAAAGTCAATCGCTTCAAATAGTAGAACTTCAATTTTAGTTGTTAGATCCTCTAAGCATAAAACAACCGTAGAATTACTATCACCGATTAAATTCATTAAATTATTAAAGCCATACATAGATTCTGGCAAATTAAGCTGCTTAATAATAAAATTCCAGTTTTGCATAGGTACCTCCAAGGTTTCCATATATTAACGAAACTATTTACTTAGATAGTTTATATCAATTTTACCCTAAATAACTAGTCAGGACCATTTAATATTATAAATGTCCCAGTTATTATTAAGATTATTTTACATTTCGGATGAATTAAGTTCATTTAATTACCTTAATATGGATATAAAATGACAATTAGACTCATCTGTATTAATCATCAGAATTAATAAGAATTTTTTACTTCAGGATAATGAAGGTGAACATAATAAAACCGCCAAAATCGAATTGATTAGACGGTTTGGGACATTAATTAATTTAATATGAACATAGGATGGAGACGGCGGGTGTTACTGATATCAAAACCTAAAACCCAATCATATCAACATTTAAAGGGCTTTTTTTACCACTTAAAAATGCTCTTACAAAGGAATTAATAAGGTTTACTCAATTTGCTTACGGAGACGATAAATTAAATGTAAAAGATTAAGTAGACTAACTTATCTTAATTAAGAATATCTAAATTTTTTTATGGTATGGTACTGGACATTTGGACCATTGTAATCATCATCTATAAATGTATACGGTCTCTCAGGATAGCTTAGACAATTGCAAGTTGGACAGTGAACTTCCCACTCATCTCCTACTTGGACATTATAATTTTGAGTAGGATATTTTAATAAAGGCCGTGGGTAGTTAAATCTTATGTTTTTTTCATAATCTGTCATTGGATTACGATTCTTAAATGAACAATCACTGCAAAAGTTTGCTACCCATAATTCATTGCAATCATCACACTTATAAAGTGTTTTCCAGCTTCGTTTATATCTAGTAATTTCTTTGTAATTTAGAATTTCACCTTGTTTCTCTTGTCCACAATTTGGGCAGCAATTAAAATAACCACTGCCTTCATGTAGTAAACGCTTTAAATAAGTTTGTAAGTTTTTATCATTATCCGGAGAAAACACAAAATGGGCTAATTTATGTTGATCAATCTTTTTTTCAGATAGATTAGGTTTGGCATTCCAATGTCCACCAATTGCATCTAAATGCACTAAACTAGCTGATTGCAAATAATCTTTACTAGGAAATAATTCTGTTAAATATCTAAAAGCCGACTTTTTTAAGTCTTTATAGAAGTCCCTTTTACCATTTTTCATTGCACTGTAATTTTTATATTTTACATCTAATGTATGGAAAGCCCATTTTTTTATATTCTTATGATAAAACCCAATGATAAAATCAGGTCGATACTCCTTTTCCAAAAAGTTAAAAGTAAAATCATAATAAATACCTATATCGTAAGGTTTGTCCTGGAGCTTAAATTGCTTTCGATAACCGCTTATTGACTGTGTATTTGGTTTTACATATTTCTTCTCAATATCATCCACAAACTCTCTCGGATTAACCCCCCACTGGCTAAATTGCTGAATAATTTTTAATAAAACCCAAACTTCATATAATGTAGGCGATTTTAATAATACTTGAATAAACAATCTGAACGTATCCGTTAAATCTGGTGTCAATTTTTCATATTGTATGAATAAATTATAAATTTCACTGTAATACGTATGCATTCTGAACAAATGCGTTTCCTCTATCTGTTCACTTTCCACCTGTAACATTGGTAATTTTAACAATCCATCCAATGTAACTTTTAGAGCGCCCCACTGTTCAATCCTTTGTTGTAAAAGTAGACAATCATTATTTAAAACTATTAATAATTGCTTTGGTTTTTCTACAACTGAACTACTCTCATGTGAAATCATTATTTTTAACTCTTCAATTTCTTCTTGAAATAGCTTTAACTGACGCTTTTCTACCATTAACTCACTAATAGTTCTTTCTAAAAATTGCTCTATTATATTTCTAAGCATTTTATTTTCTCTTATATCCGTTACTTGCTCATTAACTAATGCAACTACCTTGCCTTGCTGTTTTAAAGCGTTTTCTATAATAATTGATGGAGTCCATTTACGGACATCCTTTACGTTTACTTTTTTTACAACAGTTTTCAATTCAATCTCAGGACGTTCTACTAGCTCATTAACTATCGCAGCAACTTCTTGAACTATTAAATTAAAACTTTGTAAAGGAAACATCGGTATTTGTACACGGCTTAATAGGTTATTCTCATCAAATTTATTTTCCGTTAAGTCATAAGAAAAAACTTCAAATAACCGTCGTACTTCTTGCTGCATTGATTTATATTCCTCAATCGACATCGTACCAGGTGTAATATTGACCTGCACTGAATCAAATAAATTACCAGTTTCATCAATTGCTTCAACTTCAAAGCTACCACCAACATTGAATCCAAAAATACCATCGGTACGACGATTAAATCCTTTTTCAATCCATTTTACTTTTTTTTGATACCAAATATCCATGTCGGCATCATAAACAAGTGATAACACAATTTTATTAAATTGCTTAATAACTACTTCTGACGCTGAATTTACTTTTACACCAATTTCTAACATTTCCGCTCTTTTTTTATTATATTCACATGAAAAATATTCTTTCCCAGCGAAATGTAATTCATCTAAGCAAGTTATTTTATCTCCACAAATAATATTAAATAGCTTCAAGGACAATCACCTACCAAAACGTTATCGTATGTTTAGCTTCTATCATCTTTTGTAGCTTTATATAAGACTTTTCATACTTTTCAAGTTGTGACATAATACTATTTTCTACAAGAACAAACTCACTTTTTTTAATTTCTAATCGAGGTAAAATTTTACCGTAAATTAAATAATCCAAGAATTTTTCTATTTCACTAGAATCTTTACAATAAGTTAGTATTTTGGTTAAATGCTTTATACCACGACTATTTAGAGAGGCATTCGGAAATCCTTCAAATAAATTAGAAATATCTTGCAACTCATCAATGTAAGCCTCTAAAACAACTTCTTCGGAATATGTTTCAATAAATTTATCATAATTCAATTTCACTTTGCCTTGTAAAACCTCTAACGAAGAAATAATTTCTCGCTTTTCAGAAGCACTCAAATGGCTGATTTCAATTATGAAGCTTCGATCAATTACTTTAGGACTTAGTGGTTTTACCGTATGATCCATATTTAATGTACCGATAAATCGAACATTTGAAGGTATAGAAAATACAGGTGGATATTTTTCAATTAAGTCTCTTGCGCTTTGTAAACGTTCTATATCTACTTGTCCTTGTTCTAAAATCAACTTTGCTGTTTCCCAATGACGTTTTGGGTATAGTCTAATTTCCTGTTTCTTTTCTTCTCTTGCACTCAGTATTTCAGAAAAATAATATTCTACATGCGCTAAATTCATCTCATCTAAACAAATTAAAAAGATTTTATGAGCATTATCTTTGTGCGCAGCTTCAGCCATTGCTTCCATAAAAGGAGTTGGAACAAAAGCCTTATCAGTCGGATGAAAGTATCCAAGTAAATCCTGCGTATCTGTCCAACTAGATTGTACTGGTATCATTCGAACCTCTACATTTTCAACCGCATTAGCAAATGCATGAACAATACTTGATTTACCTGTACCAGATGGACCTGCAAGCACGCTTAAAATATTTGATTGTAATGCATACACAAAACTCCGTATAATTTCTTTGCTATAAACAAGTTGTAGTTCGTCATTAAAATAAAACAGAGATTGTAATTGTTCAACAAATAATTGAGGATTAAATGGAATTTCATTATATACTTCTTCATCACCAACAGTTTTGAATTGCTCAAACCTTTTATAATAATCAATACGGTCTAAAATAGTTTTCCACTGTTTTTCTTGCTCATTTAGTTCATGCTCTTGTTGACCTAATTCCTTCTCTTTGCTTTGTAGTTGTGTGAACTTCTCTTCAAGCTCTTCTAAACTTTTATTTAATTCCTGTTTTACCAAGTCCGATCTTTCTAGAACTTTTTGAATTACATATGCTTGAATCTGTTCATCATTTTCTTCAGCTACATTCAAATTAATTAATACATCTTTTAATACGGTTGGCTTCAAGTTTGTGGCTAGTACATCCAATATTGAACGAGGTAGTACTGTTGCACGACCAAAATCTACAAAAAGCAATAAATATCTAAAGTTTTCATTACGTGTTTCATTAAATGAAGCTTCAACAATATCTCCAGCCTTATATTTAATATTTTTCACAATAGGAGCAGATACTTCCCACGTAATATTTAAAAATGGATGCTTCATCTCTTCATAACCTGAGTTAGATATTTCAAGTGGAATACCGGAAACTGTCTTTTCATTTACATCTGTGATTTGGAATACCAATTTTCCCCCTACAAATTTACGAAACTCTTTTACAAAATTTCGCACAAGCTCTTCTGATATATTATGATTATCGTATTCTTCCTTTAGTTTTTCTAATGTTGGAACAATGCCACCTTCCAACCATTTGGTATATTGAGACTTTTGTTTAATAATTCGTTGTCGATTTTGTTGAATAATTTGTTCATCATTTTTCAATTCGAATTGTGTTTGTTGTGCGCTGGACTCCGTTTCTATGAATGGTGGATTATACTGTGAAATTTGTTCGATATATTGTTTAGTAAAATTTAAAATTCCAAGTGAAATCAGTTCACTTTTCTTTGATAAAGCTAAACTGATATCATCATTTGTATTTGCCTCTAATACATCCGATAAAGGACTAATAAATTGCTTTATACTATCAATATCGAATTGTTCAAAGTACAATTTTAAAATTTTTTTCTTTTTAATCTTTACACCAGATCTGATAAAATCTAATACGTCTTTAGTTGCCAAAAAGGATTCTTCATTAAAACTATAATCATCTTCTAATAACCAAGAATGAAATTTAGTAAAAGAATGTAGGTATTTTGTAATATCATTGTTATTTAGCAACTCAGGATTTAAGACTATTGAATTCATTTACACACCTACTCTAAAAGTATATTTACTATTATTATAATGGAATAGATGCTTTTTTCCTATAATATATTTAATCCCCTGATACTATAGTTCAAATTTGTAATTTTATTCTTTTACAAAATAGAAAAACGACTTAAATTTTCGTGGGTATTTTATAGTTAAACATTGTGGCTCTTGGGAGTATAATAGTGTTTGATTTATACTTTGGTTTAGTTCTCGTCCTCCTAATAATTTTGCAATAAAATCAGCCCCCAAAACTACTATTTCGAGTTGTAAGTCTCAGGGGAGTGAGAGCGACTTCTTGAAGTAACGGTTCAGTAGGTGTTTCGATTGGTTGTGGCAAGGGTGCTTGTCGTGGGCAAAGCACCACCGAAATATTTTATTCAAATGAATGAAATGTAACTCTTTCTACTTTTTCAAGTAATTTACTCTTTACATCCTTTTTCCTTGTTAAGTAACAAGAATTGATGATTATGTAATACCTTTTTATCCAAGTATTTTTGTTATACTAATTTTCAAATTTACCAATTTATCTTTTGAACAATAACAACATTGTTTGATTTCTCTTTTTATAATGCCTTGTGTTTTTAATTTATTACATATTTGATTAACCTGTTGTCTCGGTTTAATAACCAATACTTCCGAAAGACAATCATCACAATATAAATCATTTGTTGTATTAATGAAATTTTGAACAATTTTCATATTAGACATAAACCAATTATCCCCTTTTCTATATGAATAGGTGTAGGAAAATATTCCATTATCTTCATAATAATTTTAACATAAATATCCAGAGTCATACTACCTTCTATTCACTGCATGTGGGAAGGATTAATCTATCGTGAATTACTTTTATACTTTGTAATACGTTCCCTTAATTGTTCTATCGATAAATACATCCCATTTTGCTTGCGATGAAGCATCGAGTGGCAATTTGGGCAAACAGGTATTAAATCTTTTATTGGATCTACGATATAGCCCTGTTTTATCTCATGAAGGGGCTTAATGTGATGTACATGAATAAAATCCTTCCCTACTTCTCCGTAGGTTTTCTCAAAATCCAATTTACAAACTTGACATTGGACCCCATAATAATCAATACATTGTTTACGGGCAAATGGATTACGTTCATAAACATTCACCATAACACTTTTGCGCTTTCCTTCTTCTAATGTTTCGGCAACTTCATCTGGATAATAACCTTCCGTTAAATCCCTTTCAAAGAATGACATTATATAATCTCGCAATATACCCGTTAATTTCATAGAACCTTGAATATTGCCCTTCAAACCATGCTCACGTAAACGTGCAAGAGATAGTTCCGGGGTATCAACTTCATCAACTAAGCGAATACGTGTACGATCCCATCCTTTGGATTGCTCAAATTTCTGTTCATCCGTCCAATACGTTTTATTATATGTAACATCATTAGTACGGACAAAACCTTCTACTACTTCAACTTTATATCGAACTTTTCTTATATTTCCTGAAACATATATGTATAAAATATCGCCATTTTCATAATTATAAGATCGTTTCCAGTCTAATGTATCATATCGGGTAAACGCACTCTCTATGTCATATTCATTTGGATTTGCTGGCACTAACCAAATTCTACGAGCATTTTTATGATCTCTTTCTTCGAGTTCTTTTCTACGATTTGCCGCTATTTCATCAGGTGCAACAAAACGGTATTCGTCTTCTCCAACAAAGAATGGAATGTTATATACATAGCCTCTTTCAATTGGATCATAACATTTATTTTTTGTTGTATTTAGATGTTCGGCAAGGATTCTTGCTGCCTCTTGAATATTTGTTGCTTTAAATAAAATCGTATTATTTTTAATTATAGTTATTGGGCTTGCCACACAATTTCCTCCATCTCTTATAATCACCATTATTTTACACTATTTAGGTATACCTAGCATTCGAGAATGTTTAATATCTCAATACGGTTATCAATCTCCATTTTTTTTATTGCACAGGTCAATTCGAATCTATTAGATATTAAAGATAGGATTGATAAAGCATTGAATGCATTTAAGGCAACCTGTGATGCATTAGAAAAAGATAAAACTGATTCGTTTTTTATCCAACTTGCTTGTCCTCTTATCTGATTTGTATCGTTAGCAAGTGCAGTACCAAGAAATACATCTGCTGTACCTTTTCTAGTAGCTAAATGCATTGAACCGCACATAATTATTATTATGTGCGGTAGGATAAATATAAATATAATGAACATAATGTGTTACAAGATCCAAATAAAACAGTCCAATGGCTTTCATCATTTCTTCAAAAGTATGACCTTGATTACATTACAGCACACGGATTACGCCATACCCATTGTTCCTTACTATTTGAAGCAGGAGCAACAATTAAAGAGGTACAATTCAGACTTGGGCATAAAGACGTGAAAACAACATTAGATGTATATGCTCACGTTACTAAAAAAGCAAAAGCCGAGACAATCGATAAATTCACAAATTTTATTCATGAACCTGATATTGAATAATTTCTAACAAAGGATTAACAAAGGTTAATAAGGTTTTTAATAAGGTTTCAGTCCAATTCAGGACAACTCAAGGAATTAAAAAAGTGTCATAAACCATATAATTTCCTTCAAATAAATCATAAAGTTTCCACGCATAGAGCCATATAGCTTTAAGTAATTTTGAAGGTATAAATTTATTTGTGAATAACATTTTTAATGATTAACATTAGGCAATAACTACAAATTTTCATACTTTCGGAAACTTTATGATTTATTTTTCTACTTCAGGAAATTATATGGTCGAATCATATATAAATAGCAAAATTATTTGCTTGGCTGCTTATAGCCTAGTCCTATTACTATCTGTCTCCATCCTTCTCTTGTTTCTTCGTACAAAAATATACTTTTATCTTCTGAAATTTCTCTTACCTTCCAAGTGCTCGGAAAAATGTAACCGTCAAGTAGAATTGAACACTTTTTGCTAATTTAGAGTGAACACTTTTGCTTAAAACAAATTCTGTCGGTTTTTCATCCGATAACTGTCTCCATTCATGTGTATTACCTCCACACGATGT
>NZ_JAMAWN010000017.1:0-73762 GCF_023713305.1 Psychrobacillus sp. MER TA 171
ATGTTTGCGCTTGGCGATATCGATCCCAATGACCAACGTCTTTTCACTCACTTGATTAATTTTATGATTCGTACTATTATTCATAAGAGGCCCTCCTATATATGTTTTGAGTATTCAATTGGTTGTTGTTACTCTAGCATCATATAAGAGGGTTCTTTTTTTTTCAAGAGCCTGTAAAGTAATCATACAGGAATGCTCCAGCGGGAATAGCGCGAGCTGAAGACCCTGGACCGAGCACAGCGAGGGAGTTTCAAGGAGAGAAAACTAAGGACGTCACATCGTGTGACAACGTTTTCCTGACCAACATCCTGTTGGCCTAAGCCGTGCCCGCGGAAAGCGTTCGCCGCAACGGAAAACAACTTCTTTGCCAGATTGTAGAACTTACGAAAATTTCTAACTACACAAATAACAAAAACAAAAAATGAAGATCACTCATTTGAGTAATCTTCATTTTTATATATGCTAAATATCATTATTTAGTAGGCATTTCTATGTCCACATATTTGTTGTGCTATTTAGTGTACTTAACAATCCTTGATTATATTCTACCCATTTCTTCATTTCTCGCTCTACCGCTTTGTTTTGCCATTCGAACCAAAAGGTCGGGCACTCGCTGCAATGGCTTTCGACACCTTTATTATTGCGCAAATCCCTACATGTAAATAACGTTTTTTTACGGCAATTATAGCAATAAATTTCTTTTTCATCTAATAGCATTATACGTCCCCTCCAATTACAATAAATTATTGACCATAAAGTGGATATTAATACCTTTAAATGGTTGTATTGGAGATTTAAAATCATTTAATCTAACTTATTTATAATCTGCCTAAATGAAAAAAGTCTCGAAACCAATGGCTCCGAGACTAGCAAGTTATATTCTTGCATTTATAAACTGTATACTTCTATCTGCGATTAGCTCCTTATCGGCGTCTAACGTAGCAACATGGTAGCTATTTTCTAACTCCACAATTTCCTTCCCAACAGAGGAAATTGCTTCATATATTTGAAAGGAATTCTCTGGTGGAACTACATGATCCTCTGTAGATTTAAATATTAGAGCAGGTGCAGTAATTTTAGACAGATTATCACGTACTAGCCTAGATAGCAGAAGAATATCAGACATAGACTTTACAGGGGTTTTTGAATAAGCTAACTCCTTTATCCCTGCCTTCTTAATGTCTGAACCAATCCCCTCTACAAATCGAGTCTCACTTTGAGAAAGGGTTTCATAATTTTCAATCATGTCCGGCATATAGACGGCAGCATTAATCGGCATAATGCCTTTAATTTCAGGGTAGTTTTCAGCCAAGTATAAAGTAAGCGTACCACCCATTGATAGTCCACAAACAAATATGTCTGAGCATGTTTCCTGAAGCTTGGTCAATCCTTTTTCTACGTCTTTCATCCAATCCTCATAGCTTGCACGCTCCATATCCTCTGGTGCTGTTCCATGGCCGGTGAGTCTCGGTCCAAAAACCGTAAAACCAGCTTCGGCAAACCTTTCCCCTAAATAATGCATACTTTGAGTGGATCCTGTAAATCCATGTATCACTAACACCCCTACATGATTTCCCTCGTAGAAAAATTCCTCTGCACCCTCTAGCACTTCATAATTCACGTTCCCATCCCCCTTCTACGTTTTTACTTAACGACATTTCATACCATTATTCCTTACCACATTTCTATCACATTTAAACTCTATTTCACTCCAACCAACCGTTTTCATTTGCTTTGTTTACTGCTTGTTGTCTGCTTTCCACGTGAAGCTTTTGGATAGACGAGGATAAATAATTTCGGACAGTACCCTTCGTTAAAAATAATCGCTTTGTGATTTCTGAAGTAGTTAACCCTTCTTTAACAAGACGGAGGACGTCCCTTTCTCGGTCATTCAGAGGATTCTCTACTTTCATGAAAAGAGTGGCTGCTAAATCTCTGCTCACAACCCTTTCGCCAGCAGCCACCTTTCGAATAGACTCTATTAACAAATCAATTGGCTCGTCCTTCAGTAAATATCCAGTTACGTTACTGTCAATCGCTTTTTGTAAATATCCCACTCGTGAAAAAGTAGTGACAATCATAACTTTGCTTGGAATCTGTTCCTCTTCTATTTTTCGAGCGAGCTCCAGTCCCGTCATATGTGGCATTTCAATATCTAAAATACATACATCAGGTGTTTCCTTCACAATTAGTTCCCAGGCTGTCTGACCATCCTGTGCCTCTCCAACGACTTCTATATCTGCTTCAAAGGATAATAAAGAAGAAAATGCACCTAGAAGCATTTTCTGATCCTCAGCAATTACTACTCTTATCACGATGTATCCTCCTTACGAATGAATTGGTAATGTAATCGTTATGATAGTGCCTCCAGAGGAACCCTCTTTTACAAGTACGTCGCCTTGTAAAGAATGCATCCGCTCCTTTATCGAGACTAGACCATTTCCAAATCGCTTCATCTCTAAACCAATTCCATCGTCCTTGATATGTACGTAGAATACCTTATCTTTAAACTCTGTATAGATTTCACAACATTTCGCCTGACTATGTCGAAGTATGTTTGTTGTCGCCTCTCTCACACAAAGAGAGATCATGGTTTCCTCTACATTAGATAATGGTTGGCGACAATCATGATTAGATTGAACATTAATTCCCGCAGATTTTAGTACTTGCTCCGAACGTTCTAGCTCTCTTTCGAGAGATATAAATTTCATATCCGTCACCAGTTCACCTACCTGCTTCATAGCAGTTCTTGTAGTTGCTAAAATATCATCTAACTCACTCTTAACCTTAGCTTGTTCCGTGCCTACTAATTTGGAAGCAAGCTCTGTCTTCAGCTTAATAATCGTTAAAGTATGGCCAATTGTATCATGTAGATCTCTCGCAATTCTCTGTCTTTCTTCTTGCTGAACAAGCTGTTTATTTACTTCCTGTAATTTGGTTTGTAGATTGGATGTTTTCAAAAGAAAATACCTTAGTATGGGCAATGCAAGCTGAATAATCATGAAGGCTACTAAGACAGAAAAATCTAAACCATGGAGCTGCTCCTTCCAAAGAAAAAGGATAAAAAGGCAGGCAACTCCTGCTATTCCAAGCCCTATATGAAACTTAGACTTAGCTCTCCCTAACAAATCTGCAAACAAAAAACCAAAAGTAATAATTACAGAGCCCTCGAAAAAGCTTAATATTATAAGAAGCGAGTAACCAACAAGTACAGCACATAGAAGGAGCCAATCCTTATTCCACAATGCAATATAATAGGAAATAACAATGAGTAATAGAAGGATGAGCTGTATTCCGGGATGCAAGGCTGAATCAGATAGCATTACTAAGGTAAAAAGAAAAATGATGGAGGCTACATCAATGATCAAGTATTTGGTCGCCTGATCCTCGGGATAAAATTTTATATTTGTCACCTCTATTCACTAATTATTTGGAGACAGCTGCTACAGCTCTTCTCCTAAGCCACTCCAATGGTCCGGTCTGCAATGTCCGTATACAAACATAGGCAAATAAGAATTGAAATAAAGTAATGCAGAGCCATATAGCGACTATAGTAAAGCTACCTATTTTCCCACCTAATCCTAGACCCCAGCCATAAAATATAATAGAAGCTAAAAGGTTTTGTGAGACGTAGCAGCTTAGTGACATTTTCCCGACTTCTTCTAATCGAGACCAAAGCCACTCTACCTTTCTATATTCTACTAATATACCAAATAATCCTATATAGCCAAGAGACATAATAGGTGCAAATAAATAACGAATAGGCAAATCAAATGCACCACCTGGTACAAATATAAGTAGATTTAATGGAACACCTATATACATACCTAATTTAAATAGTTTTTTACGCTTCTTTTTACCAATCTCTGTTTTAGAAAAAGTACCAGATTGCATAAGAAATACACCTAGTAAAAACAAGCATATATTCATTGGTACGATTAAAATCACTTCTAATCTATAATAAATAAAATTGACCAAACGGTTTTTAACCTGCTCGAGCCATGTACCACTTTCATAGAGTGCCGCTCCCTCATAAGTACCCAATGACATGTTTAATGCCCCCACTAGAGCTGCTACTAAGATTAATAGAATAATGACTGCATGAAAACTTCCGACTCCAATCATTATTTTTTTCATAAAGGAATCTCCTCGTCTTAAAATAAAAGCTACAATTAAACCGGTGACGGCATAGCTCATCAAGATGTCATATTCCATTACGAGCATAAAATGAATAAACCCTTCCAGAAGTAAAAATAATAATGTCCATACATACACGCCAGGCCATGCATTCCCTTTACGTTTCGCCTGCTGGTATTTTATCTCTAGACCCACTCCAAACATGATGGTTAGTAACCCTAGAAACTTTCCGTTTGCAAAAAAGAGAACTGCCATTCTAAGAAAGTCCTCCAATGTCCACCACCCGGTATAGTTTGAAGTCGTTGTATAAGCCAAGTCTCCCAAATAAGCAAAAATCCATATATTAGTCCCTAGTGTTCCTAGCACAGCAAAACCACGAAGAATATCTATTAAGCGCAATCTTTCATTTGTCATCAAATAACCCCCTCTTTCTTCTGTAAAAACTCATTCCCTTATATAAAATAATAAAGAGAAATCACGGATGCTAACATTCACAGCAGTCAGAAGTATAAGATGACACTTGTCATAACTAATCAAAAAAAGACAAGTAATGAACCATCTCGAACATCTCCGAAATGGTTCATTGCTTGTCTTTTCATCTAAGCTTTCTATCGTGAATGCGTTTTAACCAATCATCTAAATAGGCATCAAACAAAATCGGCCTTTCAATCTGTAGGTTATGTCCAGCACCATCTAGAATGGCGTAGGTTGCCTGAGGGAAATTGTCTTTTAAATGGAACGCATCCTCAAATCCTACTACATCATCCTGCCTCCCAAGTAAGAAAACGGACGGTTGTTCAAAGTTTGGTTCTTCAAACCAGCTACTAAAAGAATAGTTACCTGCAATTTTCTCTAGAAATGGTTGATTTGCTCGATTCATTCCACTGACAATTTCTTTCATCCAACGATTGTAGGTGTATTCATTTAATACGACGCAGTTCTCCTCGAATGCCACTTTTATATCGCTTCCCAAGCTTTTTAAGAATAGCTCATCCTTTGCTGCTGTTTGTTTAACAGGAAGTGTTCTTTTATCACGAGCGGCATAAATAACGGGGCAAATAAAGAAAGCACCTAGAATAGAAAAACTTTCCTTAGCGATTACTCCGCGTGCCAAATAACCTCCATATGACTCTGCTGCTATTAAAAATGGCTCCTTTTGGATTTCCTTTTCTATAAAACCAATCACTATATCTAACATATCATCGGTATTGTCTAGATGAGCGAATTGCTTGGATTTACCCATTCCAGGTAAGTCTATGTATATTCTTTTATAGGAAGCTCCTGACTTTTGAAAGAAAGGCTCCATACATCCCTTCATCAGCTCCATATCAGGCGAAAACCCATGAAGCATTAAAATAGGGGTTCCTTCTCCGTATATTTCATAATAGATTTCTACGTCCTTTATTGATGAGTACATACTATTGTTCTCCTCCATTACTGACAAGCGCCAAGTGGATTACCATCCGGATCAAAAAACGTAAAGTACTTCTTATCCCCATCTCCGTCTAGTGAATTTACCGCAATTCCTTTAGATTTTAACTCATCATAAAGTGTCTCTATATCCTCGGGTATAAAGTTAATATATTTCCCTACGCCAAAATGGTTCGAAGGAAATTTCATAGGAGTATGATATTCTACTTTGACTAAACAAACGACAGTCGGTGAATCACTTGATATTTTCATGACTGCAGCTTCTTCCTCTATATAGTTTAGCTGGAAACCTAGTACCTCCTCGTACCAGCGCGCTGAAACCTTAGAGTCCCTCACAGGGATAAAAATCCCCTCTACACCCTTAAGCAATGACTTGTTCAAGTTGTATCCTCCTCTCACTTCTTCTGTATAACTATTCGGTGGCTCACTGGATTTTCCTTCTTTATTTGATAACCTTTCGTGAAAGAAAAAAAACTTGAAGCTGTTAAATATCAGCTTCAAGTTTTTTAGTTCTTTTCCATATTCTCGATTAAGTCTAATAATCTTTGTCTTTTGTCATCGGCTTCTTCATGAATGATTTTAAATTCATAGCCAGTCTTTTCTTCATTAATTGAAATCTCTAGAAGATCTCCTTCTTTAGCGTCAATTGTAAACTTTTCTTTTAAAATAACTAGCTTGTCCGATTTATCATTCTTACCAAAAAGAATAACAAAAAAATCGTCGAAATGATCAAGTATATATTTTTTCGCTTCCATGTATTCTAACCCCCTTTTTTAAAAAGCTTATGTATTTAAAAATAATAAGAATTTATTTTATTTAATTTCAGAGTAAAGTTCCTAAATCTTATTCTATACTATATACTTACTTATTTTCACCTATTTTGTCTACTATTTATATAAACTTTTTAAAACGTTCATAATTCCACCTTTTTAATGAAACAGAAGAAATTTTTTCTATTTTCTTTAAGTATTTGTTATCTTTTATAAAAAGTTGACTAAGACATTATAAATTAGACGTTTTTTGACAAAAAAAGTTACTTCTCAATAGTATGAGAAGTAACTTAAAAATTATACGAATTTAATCATTTTATAATTTTTCTTTCCTCTTCTAATAATCATAAATTCATCTTCCAGTCTATCCTCTTGCCCTACAACATAACCAATTTCTGTAATTCGCTCTCCATTGATCGAGATAGCCCCATTTGTTACATCTTCACGTGCCTGTCTTTTAGATGGAGACACTGTGGCTTCCACTATAAAGTCAACTATGTTTTTATCCTCTTTTTCCATTTCCACGGTTGGAACATCCTTAAAAGCATCTTTCATTTCACTTGCTGTAAGTGCTTTTAAGTTTCCACTAAATAGCGCCTGAGAGATTCTCACTGCTTGGTCTAATGATTCTTGACCATGTACTAGGCGAGTCATTTCTTCTGCAAGTGTTATTTGGGCTTTACGTAAGTGCGGCTCATTTTGCACGGTTACTTCTAATGCTTCAATTTCAGCTCTCTCTAGGAAAGTGAAAATCTTCAAGTATTTAATCACATCTGCATCGGCTGTATTAATCCAGAATTGGTAAAACTCATACGGTGAAGTTTTTTGAGCATCTAACCACACAGCACCAGAGGCAGATTTACCGAACTTCGTACCATCCGCTTTCGTAACTAAAGGAATTGTAATACCATATGCCTTAGTTTCCTCTTCATGTGTTTTGCGAATCATTTCTAAACCAGTCGTAATATTCCCCCATTGATCGGATCCACCTACTTGAACACGGCAGCCATAATGATTGAATAAGTGGTTGAAGTCGATACCTTGGATTAATGTGTAGGTAAACTCTGTGAATGACAGTCCTGAATCTAAACGTGAAGCAATAGAATCCTTCCCAAGCATGTAATTGATATTAATAAGTTTGCCGTAGTCTCTTAAAAATTCAATAACAGACATTGGTCCAATCCAGTCCCGATTGTTTACCATCTGTGCTCCATTTTCAGATTGAAAATCAAAGATTCGTTCCATCTGCTTTTTAATCCCTTGGACATTTAAATCAATTTGATCAGTAGTTTGCAGTTGTCTTTCCTCCGAACGACCTGAAGGATCTCCAATCATTCCGGTAGCTCCTCCTACTAAAAGAATTGGGCGATGTCCGTGCATTTGAAATCTACGAAGTGTTAGGAGTGGAACGATGTGCCCAATGTGCATACTATCTGCAGTTGGGTCAACTCCACAATATAGAGAGATTTTTTCAGTAGATAGTAGTTTATCCATTCCTTCTGCATCCGTTTGTTGATACAAAAGACCTCTCCATTGTAGGTCTTCAATTAATGAGTTTGTCATTTTGTTTCCTCCTTTTATTGGATTGAGCAATACCAAACAAATTGCCTATAAACAAAAAAGTCCCTACATGATAAAAATCATGCAGGGACGCTTAGTCATTAGCGCGGTACCACCCAGCTTGAAGGATCAATCCTTCCGCTTTTTCACATGTAACGTTGTGAAAACGTATAACTCCAAGCCTGTAATTCGCTTTTATACACTGACTAACTTTCACCGACCGTTAGCTCTCTAAACAGTATGTATAATCACTACTTCGGACTTTTCTTCGTTAAATGATATACCTATTTTACCTAATTTGTTTCGGATGTCAATAAGTATCGTCTAACATATTGGACTATGATATAATATTCATGATTTGGAGGTCGAGAAATAAATGAATAAATGGATGGAGAAATTCCACTTATATAAAGAGAAAGTAGATGCCTGGCAATCAACCAAGTGGGCAAGAAGGTTACGTATATCTTCAAGTGTCGTATGGAATTTATGCTTAATATTTTTAGTAGTCGGCCTCATACTTGGAGCATTTGCCACAGCTGTGGGAGCAGGCTATTTCACTTCTTTAATAAAGGATGAACCTTTAAGAAAGAAAGAAGAAATGCGAGCAGCCGTGTTTAATTATGAAGAGACTTCTGAAATTTACTTTGCAGGGGATGTCTACCTTGGGAAGCTAAGAACTGATTTAGAAAGAACTGAAACAGATCTTGCAAATGTCTCCCCTTATGTCATTGATGCAGTGTTAGCTACCGAGGACGAATACTTTAAAGTCCATAACGGGATTGTTCCTAAAGCCATCTTCAGAGGTCTATTACAGGATATGACGAACTCAGATACTCAAACGGGCGGTTCTACATTAACCCAACAGCTGATTAAAAATCAAATCCTTACAAATGAAGTTTCTTATGAACGAAAAGCTAAGGAAATTCTTTTAGCAATGCGACTAGAAGAGTTTATGAGCAAGGACGAAATATTAGAGGCTTATCTTAATATTATACCGTATGGTAGAAATGCAAACGGTCGTAATATCGCTGGAATCGAAACTGCAGCACAGGGAATTTTTAATGTGAAGGCTAAAGACCTGACTCTCCCACAGGCTGCTTACATTGCAGGTATTCCACAAGCCCCTTTTAAATACACCCCTTTTAGTAATGGTGGAGTATTAAAGGAAGGCGAATCGTTAAAGCATGGTATAGACCGCATGAAAGTCGTACTATATCGGATGAAAGAAACCGGATATATAACAGAAGCGGAATACCAAGCTGCAGTTAACTATGATATTACAAAAGACTTTAGACAAAAGGAAACGTTGCCAGAGGAAAAGTATCCATGGCTTACCTTTGAAATTGAAAAGAGAGTTAGAGATATTTTAAGTGTTCAGCTAGCTGAAAAAGACGGAGTGGATTTAGAAGCTCTAGAAAAAGATGATCCTCTAATTGAAAAGTATAATATTATGGCACAGCGTGCTGCTAGTACAGGCGGTTATCGTATTCATACTACTATTAACAAGGATATGTATGAAAAAATGCTTCAAGTAAGAGATGCGTTTGAGTCTTATGGACATACGTATACGAATATTAGTGTTAAAGATCCTATTACTGGAGAAACAGTCACAAAGGATTTCCCTGTACAAGTTGGAAGTATGCTAATAGAAAATGGAACTGGCCGTATTCTCTCGTTCTTAGGTGGTCGAGATTATAATGTAGAGCAATATAATCATGCTACTCAGGCAGTACGCTCCATGGGTTCTACGATTAAGCCATTGGTAGTTTATGCACCAGCTATTGAATACGGTGTAATTGGAGCAGGAAGTCCTCTTGCAGACGTTAAATTTAATATAAATGACAATGGAAATAAGTGGTCTCCTTCTAACTATACGACTGAACAGGAGCTTGGGATTATTTCTGCTCGACAAGCAGTAACAACTTCCCAAAACTTATCGACCATTAGACTTTATGATCAAATAAAAGATAAAAAGCCAACTGATTTCATGATGAAAATGGGCTTTGAAAGCATTGAAGAAGATGAATATGCTAACCTTGCCCTTTCTATTGGAGGCATGAGAAAAGGTGCTTCTTTAGAAGAAAATACAAATGCATACGGAACTTTTGCGAATAATGGTCAATTTGTTGATGCATATATGATTGAGAAAATTGTAGACGTGGAAGGCAATGTCGTTTACCAGCATAAAGTGGAGCCTGTGGATGTATTTAGCCCGCAAACGGCATATATTATGACTGATATTTTAAGAGATGTGATGACACAGGGTACTGCTAAGCTGGCAAACTCTCGTCTAAAATTCCAATCTGATTTTGGCGCGAAAACTGGTACAACACAAGGTCATAGTGATTCATGGTTAGTAGGGTACAATCCAAATGTTTCATTGGGTGTTTGGCTTGGTTATGACGAGCAAAAGCTTACATTATTCCATATGAACAATCGTTATGGGCACCCAAGTGTGCGTATCAATACACTTTGGTCGAACATGATGAATGCGATGTATGACATTAACCCTGAGCTAATGGATGCACCAAATGCTTTCCAAGCACCTGAAGGAGTCGTTTCCAGATCTTTCTGTGGTATTTCCGGTCTAGCACCTTCTACTGCTTGTGAGCAGGCAGGTCTTGTAAAATCGGATTTATTTAATGCGAAGGTTATGCTTCCTACGCAGGCAGACGATAGTCTAGTATCCTCATCTTATGTAGTCATCAACGGTAGTAAATACCGATCATTGGATTCTACTCCAAGCGAATTTGTTACTGCAGGTGGTCACGGAGTAAGTGAGGACTTTATAAAACGAATGCTTGGACGATTTGGTGGAGACGCTAGTAAGCTATTCCCGAATGATTCATCATTTGCTAGCAATGTAGTTTCAGAAAAGGTATTTGAGGCAGACGGTACTCCCCCTGCTCCAGTAACAACCTCTCTGACAGGAAATACAATGACATGGACAAAATCGGCTTCTAGTGATGTAGTCGGATATCGTGTATACCAAGTCGTTAATGGTAACAGAGTTCTGATGGCAACTAAGAAAGAGGCAGAAAATTATAGCTATCAAATCACCTCTCCAGGTCAATATGTAGTAGTAACAGTTGATATAACCGGATTACAATCTGGTGCATCTAACATAGCTACTATTAATGCTCCAGAGCCTGTGATACCAGTTCTTCCCCCGGAGGAACCGGTAGAAGAAGTGCCTGAACAGCCTGTCCCAGGTGATGGTAATGGCGGTGGGGGTGAGGTAATCATTACACCTCCAGTCGAGCCTACCCCACCACCGGAAGAAGAATCTACACCATAAAATAAAAAACGTGAAATCGTATGGACGCCAAAGGTCCTCATCGATTTCACGTTTTTTTCTATAAGGTTTTGCTTAAGACAAGTGTGTAAGATCCTAGACTACAAAAAATATCTTTTCCAAATTCAGGTATTATATAATTAAGAAGCTTAGGAGGAATACGATGAAAATATTAAATTTAATTAAATTTATAGAGGATGATTTTGATGATTATTTCAGCCTTGTGTCTAATGAAAAGGTGATGGCTCAAATTACAGAGTATGCTATTCCTTTTGAAGAGGCTCAATTGAATTATCAAAAGTTATTAATAAGAAATAATAAGTATGATCACTATGGTTCATATAAAATATACGCTAGTTCAAAAAATGAATTTATCGGACTTGGACATTTAACTTTGGATGAAGACAACAATGAAGTAGCTGAAATTGGCTATATGATAAAACCAGAGTATTGGGGAAAGGGATATGGTGGTAAGATAGCAAAACTATTAATTGAAAAAGCTAAGAAAGTAGAATTAAAATCCATTAAGGCCATTATCGACCCAGACAATATTGCTTCTAGGAAAATTTTAATCAATGAAGGATTTATATCTGAGATGATTGTTGAAATTGACGGGCTTCCAGGAGAAATTCTAATGAAAAAATTGTAATTTTAGCAAATTCAAAGAGGAAGTATATTGCAAGCTCACCTATTAATAATAGAAAGTTGATGAAAACAATGAATAAAATCTATATCATATCGGGTCCCACTGGAGTAGGTAAATCTACCACTACAAAAGGTCTTGCAGAACAGTTTGATCAAAGTGCTTATATTGAAGGTGATTTAATAAATCATATGGTCGTTGGCGGTTATCTCCCTCCTTGGAAAAGTGATGAGTCACTTTCGCTAGTTTGGGATAATATTGCGGATTTAAGTATCAATTTTGTCCAAGCAAATAAGAATGTAATCATTGATTATGTTGCTTTTCCAGAGGAAGTAGAAAGATTTTCTCAAAAGATTTATGCTGCAGTACAACATGTAGAAATTATATATGTTGTTTTATGGGTCGATCTAGACGAATTGTTGAGAAGAGATGCTTTGAGGAAGAAAGAATCTCAAATGGGAGCTAGATGCTTAGAATTAGCGAATGAATTTAAAATCAAAGTAAAAGATAAACGATTTTTCTATAATACAACCCACTTAAAGCCATCGGATTTAGAGGAAACATTTTTAAATATTAGAGAAAATCCTTCATTCAAATATTGATTTTGGGGCTATGAAAGAAGGAGTTCAGAAGAAGATTAGAGAAATTAACTAATAAATATATTCAGGAGGCAGGAGAATGAAGAATCTATTTTATTTACTATTGGGATCTTTGATAGGATGGCTTATATGGGGAATTTTTACGAAGGATTTTTCTCCAAATGGGTTTAGCTTACTTTTAACCGGACTTATTTTAGGGTTCTTAACTGGCAGACGTAATCCAAAAGAAGTAACAGAGTAAATTCAAAACTTATTCAACTAACTGGTGCGTTAGTAAAAAAACAATATCAAAGTAAAGCGAGCCAGGAAAAAATATCCTAGCTCATTTTCTGTATCCCTCTTCCCGTAGGGGTCGCCGGCTTCCGCTACAATCAATGATTTGTAAACGGTTGTGTAAATGAGTAAATTGCATTTTTGAATTTAACTTCATTAGTTAAACAATTCACTTGGAATATCCCATAAAAAATAGTTTCTTGAATATTGTCTGGTAGATATAACTACGGTTTCTTCACCATTTTCAAAAATATATCCTGAACCAATTTGCTCTTTATAAGACCATCCCTTTTCATCCATAAAATCCTTTATGACATCGTAAGAAGAATCTCCTGTATTCAAGGATACATGCTGGTGACTACTCTTTGATTCTTCGACTTGTTCATATTCACTATCAGAAAGTTCGAGACGCATTATGGAGATAAGAATAGGTAAAGGATTCCCTTCTTGAACTAAAGCACTTCCGAATCTTAAAGTTATTAAACCAGTTATTAGAATAAACAACAAAAGTGCAGATAATAAAGTTTTCTTCAATTCATCTCCCTCGTTTCATAGATTCTTTTATTAGAAAATGCATAATAAAATATCTTTCGCTCCTACCTAAGGTTGTTTTATTCCTAAGATATTATTAATCTCTCTTTCTGAAGTTAATTGCATTAATATATATGTGATCAATAAAAAAGCCACAGCATTTTATTGCTGCGGCTTTCCTTACTAATCTTCCATCGTAGATAAATCACCAGTTGGAAGCTGTAATTCCCATGCCTTTAATACTCGGCGCATAATCTTACCGCTTCTAGTTTTAGGTAGCTTATCCTTAAACTCAATTTCTCTAGGAGCTGCATGAGCGGCAAGACCCTTCTTCACAAATTGCTGAATATCGGCAATGAGCTCATCAGAAGGCTCATACCCTTCATTTAAAGCAACAAATGCTTTAATAATCTCTCCACGGACTGGATCTGGCTTCCCTATTACTCCTGCCTCAAGAATTGCAGGATGCTCTAACAATTTACTTTCCACTTCGAATGGACCTACACGCTCACCTGAGGTCATAATTACGTCGTCTACTCTTCCTTGAAACCAGAAATAACCATCATCATCCATATATGCGGAATCTCCTGAGAAGTACCATTCATCATTAATAAAATAGGATTCAAACTTTTCTTGGTTTTTCCAAACCTGACGCATCATAGATGGCCATCCTTTTTTGATGGCAAGGTTACCCATTGTGAATGGCGGGACCTCTACTCCATTGTTATCAATAATTGCAGCCTTAATGCCTGGCAATGGTTTCCCCATGGAACCGGGCTTAATCGGAAGGCAGCCATAGTTACAAATCATTTGAGCGCCTGTTTCAGTCATCCACCAAGTATCATGAATTCGTTTATTGAATACCTGCATTCCCCACTTAATAACCTCAGGGTTAAGTGGCTCACCAACTGATAATACATGACGCAGGGAGGTTAGATCATATTTCTTCACGATGCCATCCCCAGCACCCATTAGCATACGAAAAGCAGTTGGAGCACTGTACCAAACCGTAACCTTATATTCTTCTATTGCTTTATACCAAGCATCTGGTGAGAAACGTCCACCTAAGATTAAGGAAGTTGTTCCAGCAAGCCAAGGTCCAAATATTCCATAGGAAGTTCCAGTAACCCAACCTGGGTCTGCCGTACACCAATAGATATCATCTTCTCTTATATCCATAACCCATTTCATGGACTGATAGTGTTGTACCATCGCGTAATGAACATGTAATATTCCTTTAGGCTTACCAGTAGAGCCAGAAGTATAATGCAGTATAAGTCCATCTTCTTTATCTACCCATTCTATTTCAAATTCATCAGAGGCATTGTTTAACGCCTTATTAAAGTCTACAAATTTATCATCCTCTTGAATATTGTCTCCCACTAGAAAAACAGTTTCCAAATCTGGTAGACGATCTAAAGGTATTCTTCCTAGCAATTCAGGTGTAGTGACAATTGCCTTCGCTTCGCTATCTAGTAAACGATCATACACTGCCCCTTCCATAAAGGCTTCAAACAATGGACCAACAATTGCGCCCATTTTTACTGCCCCTAATAAAGCAAAATATAATTCCGGAGATCTTGGCATAAAAATAAATAGGCGGTCCCCTTTTGCTAAATTAGAGTGCTCTTTGTAAACGTTTGCAGCTTTGTCTGTCCAGGTTTTCATGTTAGCAAATGTATATGACTCCTTGCGATCAACATCTTGATAATATAAGGCTACCTTGTCCTTAATATCTGATGCTGCATGACGGTCAATCGCTTCGTATGCCATATTCACCTTGCCTGTCTCATACCAGGAAAAAGACTTTTCAGCTTCCTCCCATTGAAAATCCTGAGCAGTTTTCTCATAGTCCTTTAATTGATACTCCTCTTGTACTACTGGTAACGCTTCGATTTTCATCCCAATTCACCCTTTCTAAATATACTCTCTTATATTCTACAATACTCTCACAAAGTAATGCTAATGTTTTAACTTTTTTGAATGTTTTGTTACATAACGGAAGTAATCGCTTTCTTCTTAAAAAATCATGTATAATAGTGGCAACTGTAACTAAATTATAGGTGGTGAATATGTGGAACATAAAAAAGTATTTTATTCGATAGAGAAAGAGACAAAGCATGGTCCAATTACTATTGAAGGACCCGTAGCATCTGAAGAATTAGCCAAGTTGACTTTCCATGAGGATTTAATAGCATTTCGAAATCCTCAGCAACAACATAAAGCAATTATCGAAATTGCAAAGTTACCAGAGGGTCGGATTATCATTGTTAGAGAAAAGGACATGATTGTTGGGTACTGTACATTTCTTCACCCAGACCCACTAGAACGTTGGTCCCAAGGGAACATGGAAAACTTAATAGAATTAGGGGCTATTGAAGTTATTCCAAAATACCGTGGAACTGGAGTCGGAAAAGAATTACTCAGAGTCTCTATGATGGACGATGCGATGGAAGATTATATAACGATTACAACTGAATACTATTGGCATTGGGATTTAAAAGGAACCGGTTTAAATGTATGGGAGTACCGAAAGATGATGGAAAAAATGATGATGGCTGGTGGCCTAGAATATTTTGCAACAGATGATCCAGAGATCAGCTCCCATCCAGCCAATTGCTTGATGGCCAAAATAGGTAGCCGTGTGGACAATGAATCCATCCAGCAATTTGATCAATTACGCTTTATGAATCGTTTCATGTATTAAGGAAGATGTTTTAAATTTCTCACAAAGGGGTTTGGTTTTATGCTTGTAGAAGAAATCATGAATACATCAGTACCTACTTTAACACCATCACATACTATAAATGATGCTTTAAAAGTATTAAAGGAGAAACGTATTAGGCACATACCGATCGTTAATGAGGAACGTGAAGTTTTAGGGGTGGTAACAGACCGTGACTTAAAGGAAGCAACTCCCTCCTCTCTACAGGATAGAAAGGATGCGGAGATTTTAGATATGCCATTAGAAAAAATTATGACTAAAAACCCTATTACTGGGCACCCTCTTGATTTTGTAGAAGAAACAGCTAGTATTTTCTACGATAATCGTATAGGCTGCCTACCTATAGTGAGTCAAGGGAAGCTAGTCGGCATGATTACAGAATCGGATCTTCTCTATAAATTTATCGAGCTGACAGGTGTGCATCAGCCGGGATCTCAGATGGAAATACGGGTACCCAACCGACCAGGCGTCTTATTTGAAATATCTAAAGTAATTTATGAGCAAAAAGTGAATTTACTTAGCGTCTTAGTATATCCCGATAAAAATGATAGTGAATACAAGATTCTCGTTCTACGTGTCAAAACGATGAATCCTCTCAAATTGGTTCAAGCAGTAAGAGATGCCGGCTTTGAGGTTTTATGGCCAAGCCAGCCGGGATTGAATGTATGAAAAAGAATGCTGTTTTTATCTTCTCAGAAAATCAGCTTGGTTATAAATTTTCAGAAACTCATCCCTTTAACCAAAAACGCCTGACACTTACTGTTGACCTTTTAATGGAAATGAATTCACTATCACCTTCGGATATTGTGGCACCCCGTATAGCAACGGATGAAGAACTATGTTTAGTGCATGACCCTGGTTACATTGATATTGTTAAAAAAGCTAGTCAAGAGACAGAGAGCACCTCCAAATATGAGAGTTATGGGATTGGAACGGAAGATACCCCAATTTTCCCCCAAATGCATGAAGCAAGTGCCAGCTTAGTTGGAGGCACACTGACTGCTGTAGACTATGTAATGGAGGGAAAATCCAACCACGCGGTAAACTTAGGTGGTGGACTGCATCATGGATTTAAAGGCAGAGCCTCTGGATTTTGTGTCTATAATGACAGTTCCGTTGCGATTAAATATATGCAGGAAAAGTATAATGCTCGTGTACTTTACATAGACACGGATGCTCATCACGGTGATGGCGTGCAATGGAGCTTCTATGACGACCCTAATGTTTGTACTGTTTCTATTCACGAAACCGGAAGATACCTTTTCCCTGGAACCGGAAATATTACCGAAAGAGGAACTGGTGAAGGCTATGGAACTTCTTTTAATTTCCCCATCGATGCCTTTACAGAGGATGATTCTTTTCTGGATATTTATCGGACAAGCTTAACGGAGATTGTCGAATGGTTTAAGCCTGATGTTATTTTAAGTCAAAATGGTGCCGATGCTCATTTTTTTGACCCCCTCACGCACTTGTATGGAACGATGAATATCTATAGAGAAATACCTAAACTTGCCCACGAGCTAGCACATAAGTATTGTGAAGGTCGTTGGATAGCGGTTGGTGGTGGTGGATATGATATTTGGAGAGTCGTCCCAAGGGCTTGGTCTTTACTTTGGATGGAGATGAATGACATTCCATCGCCAACTGGGAATCTTCCAAAGGCCTGGCTCGATAGATGGAGCGCAGAGTCACCTATTCCCTTTATCCCAACGTGGATGGATCCAAATCCACTATATGAGCCTATACCTAGAAAGCTAGAGATAACGGAAAAGAACAAGCAAATGCTAGATAAAGCTTTGTATCAGCTGCGAAGCCAAAAGTCATACAAAAAGCTAGACTAATAATTTAATCATAAAAAAACAGGGTGGTTATTAACTCCACTCTGTTTTTATTTCTCTGCATTATTTAAAATGGCAAAGAACTCTTCCCCACCCTTCATCTCATAATTTTTCTCTGAACTGATAACATAAAGGGAACTCCTCTTTGAATCAAGGAACATCGCATAGCCTGTATTTAGTGTGATATTAATTCGATAATCATGATCAGCAGTTGATTCGGCTGGTATAAATTTTGCATTCTTAAAAATCTTTATGAGATCGTGCTGTCTTTCTAATGGAATTTCAACTTCTTCAAATATATTTTCTCTTTCTATATCAATACTATGAACATTTAAGAATTGGTTATCTACATTAAAGTTTGCATTTTCTAATATGTCTGTCGCAGAGTACTCCTGGTTGCCCATTCCAAATCTCATAAGAATTATACCTATAGTTACGACAATAACCGCTATCCATGCAATTTTCTTCACAGAACGCCTTCTCTCTATACTTTTTAGAAGTCATCATCTTATTAATGAATACTCAAGAAGGATTTTTATAAATTAGCATCTTACATATTTTCTTTTAAAACCAAGTCTATCCCTATCTATTTCTTTTTGTATATTGCTATATGCGTCCAGAAGGCTACTTTTTTTCTTATGCTGATTTATTTCTATTGTTCCTATTGATTTGGCAGTTTCTATAGCCTTTTCATGAAGCGGCAAATAGGAAACCCCTACGGTGTAAATAAAATTATTCATAGAGGATTTAACTCGCTCGGGCGAATCATGTATACTTTTACTCACCATATCCAACATATTAGATATCTTACTCTTAGAAAATTCCTCATCTTTTCTATTTCCTAATAGCCAACAATAACAGCTCCAACCAGCTGAGCTTGTTAACTCTTCATCACTTGCAATCCATTGATTGGCAACGTCTTGTGCAAGATCAGACTCGGACAATGTAACGGCTACAACGTAATCAGACAGCATATAAAAATATGCCCCCTTTATCCAACGCTCAAAATCAGACACCTTCATCGCTTTAGGATCTGCAATAATCCCTGCGAAGTACATCGCATCGTAATTGCCTGTCGCATAAAGCTCCTCCGCTAACTGCTGATTAATTTTAATCTTCTTTGCAATTGGCTTCATTGCCCCTGTAGCTACCCCAAAAAGCGGTTCCCGGGCACCATTAGAAAGGTATATTTTTTTAGTCCGTTCCTTTCCTAACGCTTCAAGCTCCTGCATTACCGTTTCCTTATTCATGACTTGCTTCCCCCCACTTTATATTTTTGACATACGCTTACCTCTGACATTCATTTCACTTTAAACATAATAGATTTCTAATTTATAGAGATTAAATTATAATAAGCTGTAAGAAAACGTTATTTTTAACTACTGAGTTAAATATAATTTCGTAAGATTCATAGCTAATACTATTAAAGATTGCCGAGAAAAGAGGTATACATTTGGGTTTTACCATTTTAATGTTTATTGGTTTGTTATTCTTTGTTTTTTGTTTTATCGTAGGTGCTTTCTATTGGTTTAGTGATAGAGGAAATAAATTTTAAAAACAAAGACTTTTACTATAACTCTTTTGCACCAAGCAAATAAGAGCATCTTACCTAATCATCTTCGCATACTTTGCCCATACTTAGATGTTTCTAGACCTCTGCGTAAATATACCAATTACTATGATGATCGTACCATTAAGCGCAAACAAAAAACTGAAAAACACCATAAGCATCCCAGTTGCAAACCCACCAGGGTCAAAGGGACTCACACTTGCATATGTAATAAAAAAAACTAAAGGCGTTAAAAGTAAGACAATTATTCCAGCCCAGATTCTTTTCCTTTTGTTTTTTCCAGCAATTTTGAATGCCATCAAGTTTGTAATACCCAAGACAATGAAGAATATTAAAAGAATTATAATCCCTATCTGAACCAACTCCTTTTCACCTAAATAATACCATATTATATTTATTAATGATTTTTTATTTAAGGAGTCTAATAATATGAAGACTTGGAAGTATAAAACCACTAACCAATTTTTTGACTACTTGGATTTTCACGACTGCTTTATATCGTACAACTTTTATTATGTGAAAACGTCTGTGTAAGAAGTAACAAAAAAATGGAGTGATATTATGGTATTTATGTTCAATAAAATAACACTTTTTAGCATAAGCTTTATATCAATTTGTTTAATAGTAATTGGATTTATATTACAAACCATCCTTATCCCTTTACAAGATATCGATCTTATAAGTAATAAAGAACTTTTGGAATATCAAAAAGAATATGCAATCAACTATCCCTTAGGAACAGGGCTGCTCCTTTTAGGTCAGTTTCTTATGGTTTTAGTTATAATTCTATTCATTATTAAGTTTATAAAATCTAAAAGTAATAATCAAAAATCAAATGTATAACTATCCAACTAAAATATTTGTTCTTCAACTAACGCGTCCTTTATCAAAATATGGCCATCATTTCGGTTGTTTATTTTTATATCATAAATATCAAGGTGATCCTAGATTTTCATTGTGAAATGTTACACTTAAACTAATGCAACCGTTTAGTTGAATCAGACAGAGGATCGTTATGTGTTACCAATAAGGGGGAGGGTATTTTGTCGTTTGGTAGTATAGCTTGGGGGATTTTTATGATAATTCAATGGATAAGTCATCTAAAGAAAAGTGACTATTTCATAGGGGAGGATATAAGGACTTTTTTAGGTGACGAAAAATTCCAATCCTATCAAAGAGGTTTGGTTTTTCCATTTGTATTATTAGGTACGATTATGATTTGTATGGGAATGATTGAAAATACATTAAATATACCAACACTACTTTTTTTAACAATCTTTCTCTCTCTTAGTCTGATTCCAATAATATTAATTTTCTATAACAATAAAAAATTCACAAATCGATATATTTTTTATAAGAAATAAATAAGTATATTGTTTTTCAACTAAGGGTGTAGTGTAGTGTAGTTTAATTAGTATCAACCTGTAAGGGGCATAGAAATTTAGAGTTGCATTCTATGACAGAGCTGGCACTATAATTGAGGATTATCCAGACCATGATTGGGCTGGAATAGTCCAAAAAGCCAATTTTTATGTACTACAATATTTTCTTTAATACTAATTCATCATTCAATGGGATCCCATCATGTCCAATTAAAGGTATGGAAGGTTTTAAATTTCGTGCCTTGTTTACACCATTAGGAATAATAGATGTAATTCTATAATTTCTTTTTTGGTAAAATCTCAAAGCGTTCAAATTATCATTTGTCGTTACTAGACTTACTACATGTAGCTTCTTTTGCATTGCTATGTATTCGACCTTTTCCATTAATGAAGAGCCAATGCCCTTTCCTTCTTGGAGACTATCTAATGAAATAACCTCAATTTCATTATCTTTCAAAACATAGGTAACTAAACCAACAATCTGATTATTGTCCTCGAAAATGAAGCCATCCAATTGATCACATAGATAGACACCTGTTGAAACTACCATCTCAGTACTTCCCCAATTTTCCTTAAAAAATGAGACAACCTTTTCTCTATTTTCTATCGTTATTTCTTTAATATTCATTTGCCAATACCTCATTTCTCTCCATTAATTGTTTAAGATTAATACAAAAAATATTATTCCTTTTTCCAAAACAGTCCGTATATAACTGCTCTTCCTTTAACAAAGCTTTTAACTTAAAATATATTATTCTCAACTAGTATTATTTTACCTTTAGTGTATCACTTTTCAAAAAAACAACCTATTTTTTCCCACAAAAAAGAGCCATGAAATTCATGACTCTTCCTCCTTATATTTATTTTACTGTTTTTCTTTCTTCAATCCGATAAGGAAGCACTACATTTTGTTCCTCGATTTTTTCCTTATTCATAAACTTCGTAAGGAGTCTCATAGAAACTGCTCCTATATCATACAAAGGAAGCACAACGCTAGTTAGTTGTGGACGAACCATTCGAGCAAGCTTAGAATTCTCAAAGCTAATAATTTCGATATCATTAGGAACATTAAACCCACTATCCTGCGCTCCGTGAATAAGCCCGATTGCGAGTTCGTCACTTCCAGCAAAAAATGCTGTTGGTGGATTCTCTAATTTCCTTAGTTGCTCCCACGCTATTAAACCATCGTCATACGTGTTATCGACACCTACTATTAAATCCTCATCTACATCGATACCTGCATTTTCTAACGCCTCTTCATAACCTGCTAGCTTAAAGTCACGATTAATAGGAGAAGAAATGGAACCCGATATAAAAGCGATTCTATTGTGTCCATTTTGTATTAGTCGGTTTACTGCATCGATAGCTGCCTCACGATACTCTATATTTACAGAAGGGAAAGAATTAGAATGCTCCACGGTGCCTGCCAAAACAACTGGCACATTGGAACGGTTCATCTCATGTAGCATTTCCTCTGAAATATAGTCACTCATCATAACGACACCATCTACCTGTTTACTTAAGAGGGTCGTCAATAACTGAACTTCTTTTTCTTCCTGTTGATCCGAATTGGTTAAGATAATATTATAGCGATACATCGTAGCAATATCCTCTATCCCTCGAACAAGCTCGGCATAGAACACGTTTGATATATCAGGAATAATAACCCCTACCGTTTTTGTTTTTTTACTTGCCAAGCCTCTTGCCACTGCGTTTGGTCGGTAATCTAATCGTTCAATCACAGCCAACACCTTTTGTCGAGTTGCTGGTTTTACGTTTTGATTGCCATTAACTACACGGGAAACAGTGGCCATCGATACGTTTGCTTCTCTGGCTACATCATAAATAGTGATAGTCATTGTATTCCCTCCTTTACTTATCTAATTTATAGTATATATGTAAATAATACTTTATATCCTTAATAACTTTCAATTATATAATAAAACCGACTCTTATTTAGAGTCGGTTTTGTGTCAATTTATGCATGAATCTCATGATTTTTCATGAATTTTTGGATGGAATCGTAAAACTCATCAAATTGTTTTAAGTTCATCTGTTGAGCAGCATCAGATAATGCTACCGCTGGATCTGGATGTACTTCAGCCATTACCCCGTCTGCACCAATGGCAATTGCTGCTTTAGCGGCTGGTAAAAGAATATCACGACGTCCAGTGGAATGTGTTACATCTACAAATACTGGCAAGTGCGTTTCTTGTTTTAAGATTGGCACTGCTGAGATATCTAAGGTGTTTCTAGTAGCTCTTTCATATGTGCGGATACCACGTTCACATAGGATGATTTGATCGTTTCCTTGTGACATAATATATTCTGCAGCATGGATAAACTCATCTAACGTAGCTGCAATTCCTCGTTTTAAAAGGATTGGCTTATTAATTTGTCCAACTGCCTTTAATAGTTCAAAGTTTTGCATATTACGTGCTCCGACCTGTACGACATCTACATAGTCAAGTGCCTCATCTAAATGACTTGGAGTCACAATTTCAGAAACAACCGCTAAACCAAATTCTTCAGAAATTTGTTTTAAGATCTTTAATCCTTCTAATCCAAGCCCTTGGAAGTCGTAAGGAGATGTACGTGGTTTGTATGCTCCACCGCGAATTAGCTTAAGACCTTTAGATTGGATTGCAGCAGCAACCTCTGCAACCTGTGTATATGATTCTACAGCACATGGACCAAATACAAATGATGGTGCTCCTGTACCAATTTGTTCACCGTTAATCGTTACGATCGTGTCCTCTGATTTCTTTTTACGAGAAACAAGAAGCGCTTTTTTCTGATCATCGACTTGTAATTCTAGAGCCGTTTTAAAAATTTCTTTAAAAATATGCTCCACAGTAGATTGTGGTAAAGGACCATCATTATGTTCTTTAAGATGATCTAGCATATGTCTTTCACGAAGAGGATCATATCTATTAACACCTTGCTTTTCTTTTACTCTACCTATTTCTTGTACTACTCCAGCTCTTTCATTGATCAAACGTAAAATTTCTACATTGACCTCATCAACTCGGCTTCGTAAAGCCTCTAAATCCATTTGATTCATAGATATTTCTCCTTTCGTTTCAGCTACGACTCTTTCTATCGCCTGAAAATTGTGATACATTTTAAGATATAAAATATATTATAATCAATTAATCTAAGAATGTCACGCTTTTTATTTTAGCGATTCAACTCGCTAAAGTGTTTTATCCAACAAAGGAAGTGAGAACTTGTCATCAACCCTATTTGCATTAGATATTGGAACCCGTTCGGTAGTAGGTATTATTTTAGAGGAACGAGATGGGTCTTTCCATGTGGTAGACATCCTCGTAGAAGAACATAAGGATCGTGCGATGCTGGATGGTCAAATACATAATGTGCTCAAAGTTGCTGAAGTTATACAATCTATAAAAGAAAAGCTAGAAGAAAAGCATGGTCCTCTAGAGAAGGTAAGTGTGGCCGCTGCTGGACGTGCTCTAAAAACAGAACAAGCTGAAGTGAAAATGGATATAAAAAATCGTCCAATTTTCTCTGAAGAGGACGTGAGCAGGCTGGAACTCTCTGCAGTGCAGCATGCACAGAATAGTTTGGTTCATCCTGATATCGATAAACAATCCAGCCATTACTATTGTGTTGGCTACAGTGTACTTTATTACAGGTTAGATGGTGATGAAATTGGCAGCCTCGTAGACCAGCAAGGCGATGAGGCTTCAGTAGAAGTAATTGCTACCTTCCTACCCAGAGTAGTTGTAGAGTCCCTTATATCAGCTTTAAAGCGTGCAAATCTTGAGATGGAAGCATTAACACTCGAGCCAATTGCTGCTATTAATGTTTTAATCCCCCCTTCTATGCGACGACTGAACGTAGCACTAGTGGATATTGGGGCAGGAACATCAGATATCGCTATAACTGATTTTGGAACTGTCGTTGCTTACGGCATGGTTCCGTATGCTGGAGATGAAATCACGGAAGCATTAAGTGAGCATTATTTGTTAGACTTCCCTCTTGCTGAAAAAGCTAAACGAGCGATTAATAATAATGAATACATACAAATTCAGGACATACTTGGTTTTGAACAGGACGTAGCAAAAGATGAGGTAATTGCAGCCTTAAAACCAACGATCACAGAACTTGCTAGTGAAATATCAAAAGAAATTTTAAGGTTAAATAATAATCGATCACCAAAGGCTGTCATGCTTGTAGGGGGTGGTAGCTTAACACCTACCATTACCACTTCGCTGGAACAGGCTTTGAGTCTGCCAACTAACCGAGTTGCTGTAAGAGGTATTGATGCGATACAAAATTTAACGAAGGAAGAACATATCCCTGTCTCTCCTGAGCTAGTTACACCTATTGGAATTGCTATTGCTGCCAAAAAGTCTCCTATTCAGTATATGTCAGTAAAAGTGAACGAGCAGGTTGTTCGTTTATTTGAACTAAAGGAAATGACAGTGGGTGATGCACTTTTAGCCGCTAATATCTCTACGAGAAAGCTTTATGGGAGACCAGGGGTGGCCTTATCCATTCAGCTGAACAACCAAACAATCCATATTCCTGGTGGTCATGGTCAGGCTGCAATAGTCAAAGTGAATGGCATGGAAGCTAATACGAAAACAATTATTAAAAATTTGGACATCATAGAACTAATGGAAGGTAAGGATGGAACTCCAGGAACTGCAACGGTACGAGACCTACTGGATGAGGCAGTAGCTCAATCCTTTAGCTTTGAAGGTGAAACTCATATAGTAGAGCCAAGGATTTTTATCAACGGGGTACCATCTTCCGCTGACACTGAATTGAAGGAAAGAGACAAAATTACTATAGAGACTGTTCAAACAGTCGAACAGCTTTTACATTCTATTGGCAAAGAAATGTATATTCATAAGTTAAAACCATACACCATAACGATAAATGAAAAGAATCATTATATCCCTACTTTAACTCCTACACTTCTCATTAACGGAGTAAAAGGAAAACTGGAAAGTCCCATAAAGGACAATGATGTAATCACAATTAGCTCTAGTGAAGCTCCGACTTTAGAAATGCTTGCTAATGCATTAGATAAAAAATTAGATGCTCAAATAGAAATCACCTTTCAAAACGAAAAAGTAAAACTTTATAAGGAGTGCTCAATTGTTAAGATCGGTGAAGTCACAATTCATGCAAATGAGGTTGTGCGTACGGGTTCAATACTTGTATGGGAAGAAATAAATACTACACCATGGATTTTCCAGGACGTTTTTCGATTCTCGGAGTGGACCCTTCCCGAGAATGCCGGTTCTTTTCAAATCTTAAGAAATGGACAGCACTCTCGATTTGATGAAGAAATCTTCGGTGGGGATCATTTAGAAATACGCTTTAATTAAAGAAGAAATATAATGGATGGCATAAACCCTATAAAAACACAAAAGTGAAACTGCAATATGCAATTTCACTTTTTGTATGGCATGAGATAAAAATCTCCGGCCTATCTTTATTTTGTTGTATTAGTTTTAGAATCGGAAGTTTCTTCTGCAATTGCTTCTTTAATAGCTTCCGCTACAGCTGTCGCATTTTCTTCTTCATCTGTTAGCTCTTCTGTCGTTTTAGAAATGGTTTCCATGAATTCCATTGGCTCTTCACCCTCGGAAGAAGCAGTACCATCATCTAGTGGAGAAGCAGGAGCACCTTTAATATTTTTCACTTTTTCTACAAGCTGTCCAGATTGCTCCTGTAGCTGTTTAGATAGCTGAGTTGTTTTCTCTTTAGCAGTAGAAGAAAGATCCATTGTTTTATCCTTCAACTGACCTGCTTGTGTGCTTAACGTACCACGAAGCTCAGTCCCAGTCTTTGGTGCTAATAATAGAGCAGTTGTAGCACCGATAATACCACCAATTACTACACCCATGATAAAGTCTTTACCGTTTACTTCTTCGTCCTTATAAACATTGTGACGACTCTCGTTATAGGAAGGCATTGGTGGATAGCTAGGCTGTCCTTGTCGATCATATGAAGATTGGTTTGCATAGTACTCTTGATTAAATTTTGCATCATTGTAATTCGGTTTGTTTGATTCGTAATTTGTCATATTCCATTCCTCCAGTAAGATTATTTTACATTATCTTTTTCAAATGTATAAAAGCCTGCTTGCTCCATTGCTTTTCGCTCTTTCCATTTGTCGCGGATACCTAAGAAAATACTACTCCACTGAACAACCTGAGCGATTTTATCTTCGTTTTTTTCTACCTCTGTTGTAACAGAAGTAGATAAACGTTGAATCGAATTGTTGAAGCCATTAACAGATACTCCTACGTTCTTAACTGCGTCTACCACAGTATTTAGCTTTTCAGATTTATCTTGAATATCTACAGCTAATTCATTCGTTTTATGCAAAAGCTCTGCTGTTTCTTTTGTCACATTTTGTAAATGCGTTTCTAAGCCATCCAATGTTTCTGCAACATTGTTTAAGGTCTTTTTCACGGAAGACAAAGTTACCGCCAGGCTTATACATAAGATTAAAAAAGCAATGGCTGCTACAATTGCCGCTATGTATAAAAGATTTTCCATGTGGACACTCCCCATTTCTTGTTATGTAATATTTTTACCCCAAATGAATCAAACTAAACTTCTTACTCTATATACTATACTACTTTTTTTTGAAAACTCCTCTAAAAAATGCTTAATCTACATAAGAGATTAAGCATTTTTATTAATTATTTAGTTTTTTTTCAAATGCTTGTTGATATTTTTGGACATCTCCTGCGCCCATAAACATATACACCGCATTTTCATGATTAAGTAATTGCTCCACGTTGTCTTCCTGAAGGATATGACTACCTTCTATAAGATCACCCAGCGTTTCAATCGTTAATGTACCAGTATTTTCTCTAGCAGAGCCAAATATGTCACATAGGTATACTTCATCAGCCAGGCTTAAGCTTTCCTTAAATTCATTTAAGAACTTTTGTGTTCTAGTGTACGTATGAGGCTGGAATATTACTACAAGCTCTCGGTCTGGATACTTTTGACGAGCTCCTTGGATCGTTACTGAAATTTCTGTAGGATGATGAGCATAGTCATCAATTATCACACGATTTTCTATAACAGTCTCAGTGAAACGGCGTTTTACACCTTCAAATGACTCCAAGCCGCTCTGAATTACCTCTGCAGGTACTCCTTCATAATGACATAGAGAAATAACTGATAGTGTATTTAAAATAACATGATCTCCGTACATTGGGATGGTGAAGCGATGATAGAACTCGTTTCTTACAAATACGTCAAAGGAAGTTCCCTCTGTCGTCTTTTCAATATTACGAGCAGCAAAATCATTGTGTTCGCCAAATCCGTAGTAGACTACTGGCACAGATGCTTTAATACGTTGAAGATGAGCATCATCCCCACACGCTATAATACATTTTTTAACCTGCATAGCCATTTCCTGAAAAGCATTAAATACGTCTTCAATATCGCTAAAATAATCTGGATGATCAAAATCGATATTGGTCATAATGGCATAGTCTGGGCTATATGCCAAGAAATGTCTGCGATACTCACAAGCTTCAAATACAAAATTAGAGGCGTTTTCAATCCCTTTACCTGTACCATCACCAATTAGATACGCTGTTGGACTATATCCACTTAAAACATGCGCCAAAAGCCCTGTAGTTGATGTTTTCCCATGAGCACCAGTGACAGCTATGGATGTAAACTGGTTCATATATTCCCCTAAGAATTTATGATAACGGACTACTTCCAATCCTAATTCCTTCGCTTTGACGATTTCTGGGTGAGTATCAGGGAATGCGTTCCCAGCGATGATTGTCATATCTTCTGAAATGTTATTCTCATCAAAAAGCAACACATTTATATTGCGTTCATGTAATGGTTTTTCTGTAAAAAAGTACTTTTCAATATCTGATCCTTGCACTTCATGACCTTCATCATGAAGGATTTGTGCCAACGGGCTCATACCCGATCCTTTAATCCCTGTAAAATGATACTTTGTCATACGTTGTAAACCTCCTGGGATTATTCCCACTTATATACATTGTCTAAACGTTCGTCTATTAGACGTATTCCCCATTATATCACTTTTTAGTACGTAATATTAATAAATATATTTAACTAAAAATTTGGTCTAAAGTGTCGTTTTTCAGTAACACTTCTCTCGCCTTACTGCCTCTTTGCTCCGAAATGAATCCAGCCTCATGCATAGCATCGATTAGTCTAGCAGCTCGGTTATAGCCTAAATGGAATTTTCTTTGAAGCAAGGACGTCGAAGCAGTGCCCTGTTCTACAACAAATCGGCAGGCTTCCTCAAATAAATCATCTTGCTCAGCTGCAACCTCAGACTTTTGAATTAACTCATCCTGCTCAAATATATATTCAGGAGTACCTTGACTTCTAGCAAATTCAATAACACTTTCAATTTCCTCATCCGTTACATAGGTACCTTGAATACGGACTGGACTTGACATACCATTTCCTTGATATAGCATATCCCCGCGACCAAGCAATCGTTCGGCACCCTGTTGATCTAAAATAGTACGTGAATCAATTTGAGAAGATACCGAAAAAGCAATTCGAGTCGGTATATTCGCTTTGATCAGACCTGTAATGACATCCACGGAAGGACGTTGAGTTGCCAAAACGAGATGAATACCACAGGCTCTAGCTTTCTGTGCAATACGGCATATAGCATCCTCGACTTCTGTTGGCGCCATCATCATTAAATCAGCCAACTCATCTATAACAATTACTAGGTATGGCAGTTTTTGAGCAAACTGTCTTTTTTCAGTCGCCAAAGTATTATATCTGCTAATGTCACGCACACCAATATGAGCAAATAACTGATAACGTCGTTCCATCTCCTCGACTGCCCATTTAAGTGCTGCTGTTGCTGCCTTAACATCTGTAATAACAGGGCTCACTAAATGAGGAATATGGTTAAATGGAGCAAGCTCTACCATTTTTGGATCAATTAACAATAACTTAAGCTCATTAGGTGTTGCTTTATAAAGGAGGCTTACAAGTAAGGAATTAATAAATACAGATTTCCCTGATCCTGTTGCACCTGCAATTAAACCATGTGGCATTTTTCTTAAATCAATAGTCACTGGTTTACCAGTCAAATCTAAACCAAGCGCTGATTCTAAAGGAGAATCTGATTCCTTAAAGACATCTGTATTAAGTACCTCCGAGATTCGAACAGCACGTGATTTTCTATTAGGTATTTCAATACCAATAGAACGCTTCCCCGGAATAGGAGCTTGTATACGAATATCCTTAGCAGCTAGTGCAAGCTTTAAATCATCTGCCAGATTACGGATTTTACTAACCTTCGTACCATGTCCAACTGTGATTTCAAACTGTGTAACTGCTGGACCTTGGACCATTTGGACAATCTCTCCACTTACTTGAAAGTACGAAAGTGCTTCTACTAATGTAAAAGCTTGATTTTCCATCCATTCTTTATCCTCATCCTTAATTTCGGGTGGTAACAGGTAACTAAAGGAAGGTTTTTCATACGTAGATTGAGGTTCCTCCTCTAATGGTGGATTAACAGCAATTGTTTCCTCAATGACTACTTTCTCCTGTGTAGGAGCTTCCATTGGTTTTTCTTCCACGACAGAACGGTTAGATGTTGGACTTTGATAAAGAGGGATTATTTTATTTTCTAGTTTATTCAACTTTTCCTTATCTGACTTCAGCATCAATACGTTAAAAGGTCTAATTTTTTCTTTTGACTTAGTTTCAGTGACTTTAACGTCTTCTTGTTGTGGTTGCAGTTTCTCTACTTCCATATATTGTGGCTGATTTTCGTCCTCTAATACCTGTTCTTTCAGGTCCTCTACTTCAACTGCTTGTTCTCGCACTTCCTCTAATGGACCTTCTATAACCGATGAAGGAGAAGAATCTAGTATTTCAACAGCGTCCTCTTTCTCTAATACTTCTGTAGCTACTATCAGTTCCACCGTTTGTTCTTCTTTTAAGCTAGGAACATAGCTTTCTATTTCGTTATTCATCGGCTCCAGTTCTTCTTTTTTACCTTGCTGCTCTAGATCAGAAACAGCATATTCTTCTATATTGTCGGTTTCCTTCTCCAATATTTCGTCTGATGTTGTTATCATTTCCACCGCTTGCTCTTTTTCTTTTGGTGTAGGTACATAACTTTCTACTTCTATACTCGTTGACGTTGGTTCTTCTTTTATAGTAAGTTCGTTTAAAATAGGAACTTCTGGCTCTACGATCACATCACCTTTTGGCTCGTATAATTCTGTAGTCGTTACTAATTGTTCCGGTTTTTCTTCTTTCAAAATAGGAACAACTGGTTCTACTTTTTTATTCGTTAAAATAGTAACTTCTTCTTTATCAACTTGTTCCTGCTGGTAGCTGTTACGAAGATTACCTTTTGGCTTATTATAGCCGTACACAGGAGAAGGCACCTGCGTAGGAGTGAAAGGCCGTTTTTTCTTTTCTATAATAGGCTCGTCCACTATTACTTTTTCCACTCTTTTAGTAGTTGGTTGTAATTTTCGTTGCTGCCATCCCTCATAAATGGGAGGTGCTTCATATATTTTCTTCTCAGGCTTTATCGGCTCAGGCTCTATAATTTCCTTTTCTTCCTTTGACCCGTACAAAAATTCATTTTTTTCGCTGTCCGATATTAATGGAAAACGGAAAGGAGTACGTGGTTCTCTTGGAGATATCTCCTCTACTTCCTGTTCTTCTATATGTTCTTCCTCATTATTAGAAAATAACTTTTTAAACCAATTCATTTACATCACTCTTTCTACTCGATACCTCTATTTTACCAATAATTAAGGTATACGTCTGTTAAAAAATAAAAGATAGTAGAAAAAAAGCATACCTATTAGGCATGCTTAAGAACTTCTTCTTACTTTTATGATACAAAGGCACTTCCTATTTCATTGTTATCTTCCAAAACAAGAATCCCTTTTACTTCTGGAGCGTTCGGTAAAGCTAGCTCTCTTGCAGAGCAAAGCATACCACTAGAAGCGATGCCACGAAGCTCTGCATCTTTGATCACCATACCAGACGGCATGACTGCTCCTACTTTAGCTACTACTACCTTTTGTCCAGCATCCACGTTTGGAGCTCCACATACAATTTGTAGCGTTTCATTGCCCACGTTTACTTGACACACCTTTAGTTTATCGGCGTTTGGATGTTGTTCTAATGATTCGACTAAACCAACTACAAACTTAGGAGATAAATCGACCTCTAATTGGTAGTTTACATTATTAGTATTCAATACCTCTTGAATTTTAGCCACAAGCGCTTCATTTAGATCAACTTGTCCGTTTGCTTCTAAACGTGCATATTTACTGAAGCCAAATATGTTAATGGCAAGAATCTCAGAAGTTTGCGCGTCCTTGACAAGCGTCACATCTCCAATAATGTCAGTAGTAACCTTTTCTGTTTTTTCAGGCGTGATTTGGATTAACAAAACGTCACCTACACCAGCTGCGTTGTAAAAAATATTCATTTGTCTTCTTTCTCCTTTGTTACTCGATTTTTAGCCAAGATAAAAATAGGCTCTAAATCTCCCTTTTCGTATATAAAAGATAATGAGGTGATCGGCACAGTTCCTACTGTAAAGAAATGCATAGTCATTTGAGCTAATACATCGTAGCCTGTCTCATTTCTTATATCACCAATAATCATAACATCTTGATGGGGTACAGAAACAGTCATATCTCCAGAAATCTGTTTTTTCATATCTTTTAGAAGCGATTCGTTCAATATTCTGCTTGCATCATAGCCATCATTATTGTTAAAAAAGTAAAAAGTATTACCGGCAACTTCATCTGTCTTATAATTTGTTTTTAAGTTTCTGACTTGGAAAAGAGCTCTCTCACGTATTTCAGTCTCACGCAAGCCCCAGCCTGATAACATTTTCTCATCTATTAAACGATACGTGTTACCTAAATCTAATACATAATAGATTCTTGTTTCTGCTGTATGATCCTTCGTAACAAAACGATTGCCCTCATTTGATTTTAAAGGAAAGGATGTTGAACGAATAACTGGGTACACAGCAAAATTCGGGTCCAGCAGTCCCTCCATCTCCTTTTCCATCGCTAAAAACGTTTCTAATATCGTGTAAACTACCTCATCTATTGCCTTTTCTTTTTTGGTCTCATATCTTGCCAAAATCGGAGGAATGGATAGATCTATTCCTTTTCCTAGTTCCTTATGCGTTAGGCGCAGTTTGTTTGTTTCACGATTGTAATCATACGTATATTTATCTTCTGAAATTTTTGTTTTAAATATGTTTATTAACTCAAGAGCTTTCAAAGTATCCTTCCTTTCACAATTCTTTCGCTACCTATGTGCATTCTATCTTTGGGGAGCATATAAAAACAACTATTATGTACTAAGTACTACTCCTATTTACAAAATGTAAAAACGGTTCACAAATGTGAACCGTTTTCTATTAAATAGATTGAAGAAATGATTCAATTTCTTCTCTTGTTTTGCGATCCTTGCTTACAAAACGACCTACCTCTTTACCACGGTCATAGGCGACAAAGCTCGGAATACCTAGAATATCTAACTCCACGCATAAATCTATAAACTTGTCCCGATCAACTGAAATAAATTGAAATTCAGAAAATTGTTCTTCTATTTCCCCCATAAAAGGATCAATAAAATGACAATCAGGACACCAGTCAGCTGTAAATTTAAATACAACTCTTTCATTGTCTCTCAATTGTTTAAATTGTTCTATAGAATTTAGATTTTCCATGTTAGCCCTCCTACTTCGTTTGAATAGATCTTACAATCGTCATCATCTGTTCTAGATTATCTGATACGTCTTTCTCTTTGGAAATCGTAGTTAACTTAGTTCCACCTATACTGGATACCAACTCATATCTATCTTCACTATTCTTCAGAATCGCTGCATAACCAAAACGATTGTCCGCTTCAAAGGTCTCTTCCTTAATAATATTTATATTCTTATTAGACATCATTAAGTCGTAATACAATTTACTCGTAGACAATTCATTTGGGTTTATAAACAAGATATAAGAGTCTTTTCCTTTTGATAGTAGAATATTAGTTTCATCGGAATCTTCTTCAACAGAATATCCACTTGGTAAAAATAGTTTAATGTCATTTACTTCTTTGTTAGGATCTTCAGCATCCTCCGTAAAAGCCTTCTCTGCTTTTTCTAGGCCTTTAACAGCTTGTTCATCTAAAGATGCACAGCCTGCACATAAAATGACAACTAGTGACGCGAGAATTCCTCGCATCCATTTTCTCGTCAATTTCGTTCCTCCATTCAAAGCATAACTGCTATATATTTTATCGATGATTTAATTTACTTGCAACTAGTATAGCTTATTGTTCTAGATAGGATTTCATTCATATAAATCTATTTTATCATGTTTTAGCTTTAAAAAGAGTTCATATTGACCTATAAGTAATAACATGATGTGCTCAAACATATCATTTCTTTTTATTATACCATTAGTAAATACGCCAATAGCTCCTTCGTTGTGACGAATCCCCTGCTTGTTGGTATAGACGTCCATTATAGGACCTAGTTCCCCTCCAGCTCTCAGCTGCTCTGCAATTTCCACGGGTAATGGTACACCAGCTCCAGTAGCAGTAAACACTTCCCCTGTTTTGATTGCTAGTGCTCCCCAGTTGCAAATGTACATAGTTCCATCGATTTCTTGTACTCCACCCTCTAATCCAATACTGAATGTTCCATCTAAAATATCCATTGCATGTTTGGCTCGGTTGATAGCACCTTGTCTAGTCTCCTCATTACTCATTGGTTGGTCGGACACTAAAGAGGGCACGTCCTGATTTATAAAAATAGCATTGGGATAATATAATCTCCCTACTGTTTCTACTGCCTTAGTTTTAGCTCTATTATTAGTTGCAATCAGTATTTTATGCATCATTTCATTTCTCCTTCTTTAAAACAGAAACTGTCTTGGCCATAACTCTAAAAAAAAAATGCCACGAGGGCATTTTTTTATACGTTTGCTTTAATCGTTTCTAGAGTCGTGCGGTCACACGCCTTAACTAGCTTCACGATTAATTCTTTCGCTGCAGCGTAGTCATCAGTATGAATGATAGACGATGATGTATGAATATAACGGGAACAAATACCAATAACTGCGCTCGGAACGCCTTCTAGTGAAGTATGAACACGTCCTGCGTCTGTACCACCTTGAGAGATAAAGTACTGATAAGGTATGTTATTCGTTTCAGCCATATCTAATACAAATTCTCTCATGCCGCGATGAGTAATCATAGATCGGTCAAAAATACGTAGAAGTGTACCTTTTCCTAATTGACCAAACTCATTTTTATTGCCAGAAGCATCATTAGCTGGACTAGCGTCTAAAGCAAAGAATAGATCCGGCTTAATCATATTTGTCGATGCTTGTGCACCGCGAAGTCCAACCTCTTCCATTACGTTTGCACCGGAGTATAGCATGTTCGATAATTGTTCATTTTGAACTTCTTTTAATAATTCGATTGCCAGACCACATCCATAACGGTTGTCCCAAGCCTTCGCCATTATTTTCTTATCATTTGCCATTGGAGTGAATGGGCAGACAGGGACAATTTGATCGCCAGGCTTGATACCCATACGTTTAACATCCTCTTTGTCATCTGCACCCACATCAATTAGCATATTTTTAATATCCATTGGTCTATTACGAACCTCATCACTCAACAAATGAGGTGGAATGGAGCCTATTACTCCTGGAATTGCTTGGTTATACGCAATGATTTCTACACGTTGAGCAAGTAAAACTTGGTTCCACCAGCCTCCCAGTGGCTGAAAACGAATCATACCGTTATCCGTAATACCGGAAACCATAAATCCTACCTCATCCATGTGTCCAGCAACTAAAATCTTCGGTCCATTTTCGTCACCTTTTTTTACCCCGAATATTCCACCTAAATTATCCTGTACAATTTCATCTGAATATTTAGTTAGTTCACTTCGCATAAAGGCACGAACCGCATGCTCATTTCCTGGCGCTCCTGGTAACTCAGTTAACGTTTTAAATAACGCGCGTGTTTCTTCATTCATTATTAAAGCCTCCTAAAGCCTCGTAAAGTTAATATTCACTCTTTAAATACATTCCCTCTCTATTGTAATAAAAGATTGAAGGGTTTACTACTAATAAATTTCGACATACGAAAAATTTTACGAATTCCATTTATATGATAAACTAAAATAAACACAAGGGAGGAATTAGAATGAAATTAAGAGACTATATGATGGGATTAGGTACAGGAGTTGTATTAGGTATTGTTGCAAGTCAGGCTGCCACTAAAATAAATCCAAACAAACCAGCAGATCTAGTGCTTAATAATATAAAGAACTCCTTTAAAGAAGAAGGTCCAATCGATGGGTCCTGGATTTATATGAGTCCAGAGCCGTTCCAAAAAGAAGCTATCCGTTTTGAAGTGTATAAGGGCGGAATATCTAGAATTAAAAATGGAGAACTAGAGCAATTTGAATTTGCAGCTGACTCTAAAACAGGTTCTGTAGTAGACATAGCAAAGGTTTAATCATGTCCTTTTAGCAATAAAGCATAAAACCTCTTATTAGGTGTAAATTACCCGTAGGAGGTGATGTTTCATGAGTAGTAAGAACAACAAAAAAACCATGAATAAAAGAACACATAACAGCCAGGAGCTATACAAAAATCCTACAGTTAACCCCGACACAGAACTCGGGATAGACTTTGCCGAAGTCTCTAAAAATAAGGTGACAAAGCATATTACAAAAGAATCGAATAAATAATGCAAAGGTGAGTTTAATAACTCACCTTTTTTTAATTGTGGAAGTGTTGCGCCTATGAGGCGAAGTATTGCGGGAATTGGGTGAAGTGTTGCGAGAAATGAGTGAAGTGTTGCGCTAATTTGGGTAAGTGTTGCGAGTATTGCTTCAAGTGTTGCGCTAATTACATGTAGTGTTGCACATACGAAAAGTGTTGCACTTTTACTACAAAGTGTTGCGCTAATTGCAAGAAGTGTTGCAGGGTCCTCTATGAGGAGTGCACGCTATTACGCCGGGAATTATTATCCAAATAATTGAAACATTCCTTCTCTTCATAACGTATCCCTTATTAGAAAGCGAGGTGAATTTATCAAAATGGGTAAAAGTACAAGTATAATTTTTGTAGTCCTTCTGAGTTTTGTGATCAGTTACATTTTATCATCAGCATTTGCTCATTATGGTTTAAACACAACAAATTTAATCACAGGGTTCATTATAATTGGTTTGACTCTCTCTGCCGTTTCTTTGTTTGGAAAACTATTTTCTGAAAAAACAGTTGTAGGAGAATAAGATCTTCACTCAAAAAAACCAGCTATAAATGCCAATAGACATTTATAGCTGGTGTATTTTTAGGAACGCGTTCTCTCTAATTTTTCTAGAACTTCCTTGCCATCCGTGGACCATTTAATCATACGGTGATAGGCATCATGGTAGAAGCTGAACCAATAATTGTTTTGTAATGCTTCGTGGACCCATTTTTGCTTAGCAAATACCGAGGTCATTGGGTAGTCATCGTAAGCCAATACCCATAATGGATTTTGATGTGCATGTGTTGGCATAAGGTCTGCCATATGGATGATTGTTTCATCCTTTTGCTTTAATAGCACAATACTATGACCATCACTATGACCACCTGTATGAATCATCTCAATATCTTCTAAAAGCTTAATAGAATCCTTGAATGTAATGACCTGTGATTGAATGGGCTCCCAGTTTTCCTTCCAATATGTATTGCTTGAACGGACATTTGGGTTCTTCATTTCATTCCACTCTACCTCTGAAACATAGATGGAAGCATTCGGAAAACTGGAAACTAATTCTCCATTTACCCATTTAGTTAGTCCACAAGCATGATCGAAATGTAAATGAGTCATTAAAATGATGTCGACATCCTCTGCAAGCAGACCTAGCTCGACCAGATTGTCATCTACCACTGACTCATCTGTAATGCCATAATTTCTGATTTGCTTGTCTGAGAACTTTCCAAATCCTAGGCCCGCTTCTAGCAAAATGTTCTTCCCTTTATGTTGAATCAATATTGGATCGGAAGGAAGTTCAATTTGATTTTTTTCATTGACCGGATATTTCTTTTCCCATAAAGGCTTTGGCACTACTCCAAACATGGCTCCCCCGTCCATATGTGTCGTACCACCTTTTAACCAAGTTAATGTCATCTCGTGAAATTTATACGTATCCATACTTTCATCCCCTTTGAATAGTATTGATCTTTTATTTTTGGCTAATAAATCTAGCCTCTAGACGATAGATTGGTTGACCTTTTGCAGAGAATTTCTCTTCATATTCAGTCATAATATTATCTTCTGGCATATTCGCATGTAAATCAAGTGATACATATGTTAACAGCATTCCATAGGCAGACATGCTTGTAAGTGAGTATTCAAATAATCCTCTATTATCTGTTTTAAAATGAATCTCTGCATTGTCTACTAAAATAGATTCATAAAGCTTTAAAAAGCCTTCATGAGTTAAACGTCGCTTTGCATGTCTAATTTTTGGCCATGGATCAGAGAAGTTTAAATAGACGCGATGGACATCATTTTTTTGAAAATATTTTGCTAAATCAGCGCCATTTACCTTTAATAGGCGTAAATTTGGTAATGGCTGAGCTTCTAATGCATTTTCTAATGCAGAGACAATGACACTGTCATAAAGCTCGATTCCTATATAATTGATGTCGGGATTTTGTTTTGCCATTCCAGTTACAAATTGGCCTTTCCCAGTTCCTACTTCTATATGAAGTGGATTTTCGTTATCGAACACTAAATTCCATTTTCCTTTTTGCTCTTCCGGATTTGGAATCACTATTTCTGGATGAGAATTTATAAAATCCTCAGCCCAAGGTTTGTTTCTTAATCTCATTACCTTAACTCCTTTTACTTGGTGGTTTTGCTAATTTCCATGAATGATGCTCTACTCTAAATGTATAGATGCTGCCCGGAATTGTCATGCAGGAAAATTCTCCGTCAACGTGCCCATACACTTGATCATTCATTTGAATGGCAAACTCGCTTGCCTGAATTTGTTTAACTTCTTTATAAGCCGTATGTTTGCCATAAAACACTGTGCCAAATATAAATAACAGCTTAGCCCGCTTCAAATGATGCACAACGGTTAGTTCAATTAAAGCATCGTTTGGTATAGAGGAAGGAGAGATTTTCATGCCTCCTCCAAAATAGGGTTGATTACACACAGTAATAAACCAAACATCTTCAAACTTTATCGTATCTCCTTGATTTAGTAAAGAGAAAGAGAATTTTTTAAACTTAAATAACTCTTTCACAAGATACAGAATGTACACTAATTTACCTAATCCTAGTCTATTTAACCACTTTTTCCATTTAGATTGATTGGCTGCGTATACAACATGTGCATCAAAGCCAAAGCCCGCATTATTTATGAAATGAAACGTATCTGAATTAGTGTGTAATACACCGATGTCCATCTGTTCTGCTGTCTGATACTCTAAAACATATTCTGTTAGCTGCTCGAGTGTTTGAAACACAAAAAAAGCTCGAGCAAAATCATTTCCACTTCCAGCAGAAACAACTCCAACTCGAACATGATTATACCCTATAGTACCTGAGAGGATTTCGTGCGCGGTACCGTCTCCACCGATTGCTATAATAAGAAGAGGGTCTTGGCTAGCTTCTGCATATTTTTTCGCTATATCGGTTGCATGCCCACTATATTCAGTTTTAAGAAGCGTAAAAGCGAAAGGGAGATGGTCTTGCCATGACTCCCAAAGCTTTTTAGCTCTCCCCTGACCTGCTATTTCATTAACAACAATTAGTACATCATTCATTTTCTATCTCGCTTTCCAGCTCCCAGCTTGCCCTAGAATAGGAGGTTGTCTGAACCAGATTAAGTAATGCCTGCGCTGCCTTAAACTGCATATGCTTCATCGGAGATGGAGACGATTTTAAAGCTTGAAACCATGCAGGAAAGCTTCTAGTATCTACTAATTGAGTCTGATAGGCAGAGCCTGGATAATCGATGTAACCATTTCTGGATAGAACTACTTTTCGGATAGGCAAATCAATATCTTCCTTTTTAAAAACCTGCAATAGAATAGATTCCATTCTATTAAGACTGATCATCGGACTTAATACCTTACTTTCGCTCTTTCCACTTTTTTTCACCCAAAAACGATCCCCACTTCCGATAAATGCATCCAAGTCTCTGCCTTCTAACATGACTATACATATAATTTCAGTAGGCAAAACGATAATAACATCTAATTCCACAGGGGCTTTTTTCAGTTTAAGGATTGGGTAATAAAACAGAAAATAATTATCAGGTAATTGTAGTGTGAGAAGTCGTAACAAGCTATCTCTCATATACTTTGGATCTACATAGGATTTTTCCATTAAAGTAGAGCTAGCCCATTTTAATTGAAAATGAAATAATTGGTCTAAATACATTCGTCGTAGTTCTTCTTTAGAACTCGGGTTATAAACAATATTAGGTTCGAAAAAAAGAGTAGTAGATTCTTCTGGAACTTCTTGATCCTCTACCTCCTTTTCATCCAATATCTCTGTAGAGGTTTCTTCTTTGTTTCGAGAAAACAATTTAGAGATAAAGGATTTTTTTTCCTCTACCTCTAAATCCTCCTCCTGCTCCTTCTCCATCCACGATGTATCTAGAGCTCCTCTTTCATAAGAAGCGTTGACTCGCTCCCATTGTTGTTTTTTTAAACGAACAAATTGAGTAGGATACCGCTTTAAATCAATTTGATAGCGGGATATATAATCCTGTAATTTGACTAACTGAGCCATTCCATTACCTCCCTCTCACACGTTTATACTGGCAAATTGCTCGTAACGTGGAGTGCTTGCAGGATTTATTTTGTAAATGATAAAATCGCGAACTTCAAAGGACTGTTTCTCCAGGTTAAACGAATCGTACATACAGGTCTCAGTTGACTTCCATTTTTTCGCAACGGTTACATGGGCATGGAAGTCCTTTGAAACGTTTAACTCTATATACCCCAGAACTTTTTGCACAACTGCATGCTGAAGTCTTTGCAATTCCTCATTTTCATCGACAGCGACATAAACTACTCTAGGGGTTTTAGCACTCCCAAAATGGGCTAGTCCCGCTGTTGTTAAAGTAAATGCTTCCCACTTTATCTCTTTCAAGGATTCGATTAAGTCAGCTAATATAGATTCATCTACTGCAGCTAAGTATGCCAGCGTAATATGAAGGTCCTCAAGAAGAGGCAACGTTTTATGTGTTTCATGCATATTGGTTGCCTTTCTAGCCTCTATAATAGACCTTCCTATTACCTCGGGAACTTTAATACCTACGAAATAATGGTTGCTCATACATTTAATGTCGTAGGAATTTTTTGTTCAAAGGCTTTCTGAAGCTTTCTTGTTAACTCTCCAGGTTTTCCGTTTCCAATAACATTCCCATCGATTGAGATAACTGGCATCACCTCTGCACTAGTTGAGGACATGATGAATTCATCCATTTTCAGTGCTTCTTCTTTAGTAAACGCCTCTTCCACTACCTTTAATCCAATCTCTTCACAGCAATCTAACAATACTTTTCTAGTAATACCATTTAAAATCAGGTTGCTCACTGGATGTGTATACAAAACACCATCTTTAATGCCGTACATGTTTGAGGAAGAACCCTCTGTTACCGTATCACCACGATGTAAAATAGCCTCAAAGCAATCTTTCGTAACAGCTTCCTGTTTAGCGAGTACATTGCCAAGTAGGTTTAATGATTTAATATCACATCTTAACCAACGAACATCCTCTACAAAACAAGCCTTAATCCCACTTTCAAGCTGAGCAAGTGGACGTGTTGTTTCTTTCGTATAAGCTGTCAGCACGGAGCTAACTGCTGGATTAGGAAAATTATGAATACGAGGGCTATCCCCACGTGTTACTTGTAAATAGATTTGACCATTTTGAACTTCATTCGTTTCAATTAGCTCATGTATCATTTGATGAAGTTTGTCTTTCGTATAAGGAATGACTAAGTTAATTTTATCAGCACTGGAATACAGACGATCAATATGCTCAGTCGCAGTAAATAAATCTCCGTTATAAATTTTAATAACTTCATAAATACCATCGCCAAATTGATAGCCTCGGTCTTCAAACCCAATCTTCACTTCATTTTTTTCTACGATTTGGTCGTTCCACAAAATTTTTGTCATAATTATTCATCCTCTCCTTATTTTTTACCAGCAAGCTCCACTATTGCATCTGCATAAATCGCAGTGGCTTTTATCAAATCCTCAATGTCCACATACTCATCTACCTGGTGAGCTATATCTGGTCTGCCTGGGAACAGCATCCCAAACGCAACGCCTTTTTTTAGCACTCGCGCGTATGTTCCACCACCGATAGATAATAGTTCTGCCTTTTCTCCTGTTTGACGCTCATATACCTTTTGAAGGGTTTGAATCAGTATATCCTCTTTATCGACATAATGTGGCGTAGAGTTAGAGCCTAAATCAAGTGTCATACCTGTATTTTGTAACTTTTCTCTACAAGCACTTAGTTTTTCCTCAAATGGATAGCTAACTGAATAACGTAGACTTACTTGAGTACAAGAGCCTTGGGCAGGTGCATAATGAATAACTCCCGCATTTAATGTAGTTTCACCAGACACTTCATCTGCATAGTTTAAGCCTAATGCATGACCTCTGCTTTCTTTCCCGAAAGCCATTACAAGGAACTCACAGAATGCTTTAGAATGTTCGGTTAAAGGCAATGATAACAAAAATTTAGCAAGGAGGATTCCAGCATTTACTCCATGGTCTGGCTCCATAGCATGAGCTGATTTACCACGAACTGGCACCTTAACAACTGGGCCTTCTGGAAGGACTTCGCCAGTAATTCCGTTTTCACTTGCAAAGTTATTAAATTTTTCTTTAATAGAATGAACCCCTCCAAAAATATAAGCGAATGCTTCATCTGGAACCATATTTGTACGCTTACCAGCCTGGAAAAACTGGATTGTTTCGGTCTCAGAAGAACCTGTCTGAGAAAAGATTAAATTAGCAATTCCTTTTTCTGCATTGATAATCGGAAAGTCCGCATCCGGAGCAAAGCCTAGGTCAGGCATCTCTTCTTTCTCAAAATAACGAGTCACACATCTAAATCCACTTTCTTCGTCTGAACCTATGATCAGCCTTACACGTTTCGAAAGCTCAATCCCAGATTCTTTTACTAGCTTCATCGCCATCCACGCCGCAATCGTAGGACCTTTATCATCAATTGCTCCTCGACCGTAAATGCGATCATCTGCAACAACACCTTCAAATGGAGGGTAAGTCCACCCTGTCCCTTCAGGTACTACATCCACATGACAAAGTATTCCTAACAATTCTTCGCCACTGCCCATTTCAATGTGACCAGCCATATTGTCTATATTTTTTGTAACAAAACCTTCTTTTTCCCCTTCGTTTAACATATATTGTAGTGCCTCTAGTGGTTTTACACCGAAGGGAGCTTGCTCTGTAGCCTCTTTTTCATCTAAAACACTAGGTATTTGAATTAAGGCTTGAAGCTCTTTTATAATATCCGTCTTTCTTTGTTCTGCTATATCTAACCAGTTCATTGTAATCCTCCTATGTACTATTGCATATTTCTTATTTTACACTTATTTTATTCAAACACACAGTAAAAAGAAGGTTTTTTTGACTGCGGTTTAGTTACTACATTATTTGTTCTCATTAACCAATAGAACCATTCAATACTCCACCTATTTGTGGTTATTCATTTATCAATATAATTTTATTTTGTTATGTAGAAAATTCAGTTATAACGGCTTTTTCTACTAGTTTCATATAAATTTCATGTATTTTTTTGTAAATAATCAGTAATTTTTATAGAAATTTCTTTGTAATTCTACTATAATAAAATTGTCAGACAATATAATTCTGACTACCAAAATTGTAAAGGGGCTGTCATTTGCAATACTACTGTTGCTTTTCGCCCAAGTCGTCCGCTAGTCTTGCCACGAGATATCAAGATGAAGGAGTGGTTATTTTTGAAACCTACTACTGATCGGATGCTCACTCGAATCAAAGATATGTATATGTTCATCCGAAACAACGGAACTGTTACTACACAAGATCTGGTCGATGAATTTGGCATCACTCCTCGAACTATTCAGAGAGATTTGAATGTACTTGCGTTTAATGATTTAATCATTAGCCCAACAAGAGGCAAATGGACCACGACGAACAAACGAGTTAAAATGACATCTTAGATACACCATATGAAAAAGAATGACCACGCCTAGGCATGGTCATTCTTTTGTTATAGACTTAACAATTCCTCTTCCGTTAGCTCTCTGTAGGATCCTTCTTCCAATGACTCATCTAGCTTCAAAGCCCCCATAGACAACCGTTTTAAATATACGACTTCCTTATCTACTGCCTGGAACATTCTTTTCACTTGATGGAATTTACCTTCTGTGATGGTTAACTCAATTTCAGAAATTTGATCACTCTTTAAAATAGTCAGGTAGCCTGGCTTCGTGTGATACCCATCATCCAAAATGACTCCTTCTTTGAATGCCACTATATCTTCTTCTGTTACTCTACCTGCTACTTTCGCATAATATACTTTAGGGACATCCTTCTTAGGAGACAACAAACGATGTGTTAGCGCTCCATCATTAGTTAAAAGCAGCAGTCCAACCGTATCCTTATCAAGTCTTCCGACAGGATACGGCTCAAAATGCTTAACATCATCATCCAATAGGTCAATTACAGTTTGATCTCTAGAATCCTCCGTTGCAGAAACTACTCCTGGTGGCTTGTTCATCATTAAGTAGATAAACTCTCTATATTCCACTATCTCTCCATAAACTGTTACTTTATCCTCTAATTCATTGACGTGATTAGATCCATTTTTAGCAACTACATCGTTTACTTCAATTGCCTTTGATTTAATAAGAACCTTTACTTCACTTCTTGTACCGTATCCCATATGAGATAGAAATTTATCTAATCGCATTTATTTCTCCTTAAAGCCTAATTTTTTCGCAATACGTGTAACTTTCTCACCTAGTAATTTCTGAGCTAATCCAAGACGAAGCGTCACATAGCCATAAAAGGCTGCTCCCACACCAGCACAAACTATAATAACTAGCAGCGCCTCCATTTTACTATCGATTACAAATAGGTTTTGTAACCCTGACTTTACTACATACACAAGTACAAGCATAACAGCATTGATGATGAGGATGAGAAGAATTCTTCTTGCTACCATCGTAGACTTATAATGCAACGTTTTTCGTATCGCAAACAAGTTCAATCCTATAGCTACTAAATAACCACATGCAGTCGCCATAATTGCACCATCTGTTTCAAATGCTTTGATGAAAGGTGTGTTTAACAACAGCTTTGTCAAAATACCTAATAAAAGATTTAAAATGATCAGCTTTTGACGATCAATACCTTGTAGGATTGCAGTAGTCACTGGATACAAGGCAAATAAAATGGCTACCGGAGCATAGTGTGCTAACACCGTTGAACCGGTTTCACTCTGTTCATAAAATAAATGATAAAACTCCCCTGATAATACAGCAATTCCCAGGGCTGCTGGAACAGTAAGAAATAATAATATTTGAAATGACTGATCGAGCGATTTTCTCACTTGAAGAAAATCTCGTTTTGCATAATAACTCGTAATGTAAGGTATTAAAGCCATGCTAAATCCAGTAGCCAACATCACGGGAATCATTACCAATTTATGTGCAGAGAAATTCAACATTCCTAATAAAATATTGGAAATATCCCCGCTTATACCGATAATAGACATAGCACTGTTAAAGGTGATCATATCGATGAATTGGAAAAGAGGGTTAATAACCCCAACCAGAGCAAATGGAACCGTATAAACTAAGATTTCCTTGTAAATATTTCTAAGAGAAACATCCGAGCTCGTTTTACCAGAATTATTCATCATCACATTAAATTCGGGCTTCAGCTTCTTCCAATACCAATATAGAACTACCATACTCGCCAATGCACCAAGGAAGGCTGCAAATACCGCAAAGGAAACAGCTGTCTTTTCTGTGCCCTTCATTATGTATACTACAAAAAATCCTCCAGCTAACACAAACAGAATACGTACAATTTGTTCCCAAAGCTGAGAAATCGCAGTAGGTGTCATACGCTGATAGCCTTGGAAGAAACCTCTTATTAAACTCATAAGTGGAACAACTATAACCGCAAAGCTGACATATTTTATCACAGAAGCTACGTCACCTACAGAAAAATCAGCTTCATCATCCTTAATAATCATATGTGCAATAGGATCTGCTAAAAAGAAAAGCAGTAGAAATCCTAAAATACCAGTGATACTCATTAAAAGCATGCTGGATTTCATTAGCTTCCTACCTGTCGCATAGTCCCCTAATGCATTGTATTTCGATACAAACTTGGAAACCGCAACCGGTACCCCTGAAACTGCTATTGCTAGCATGATTGAATAGGGAGTATAAGCGTATTGATAAAGGGCAATGTACTCTTCGCCGATTATCTGATAAAAAGGAATTACATAAAGAACTCCTAAAATCCTGGATAATAAGAGACCAACCGTTAAAATCATTGTCCCTTTTAGTAAATTCGATGCCATCTAACCCGTCCAATCCTTTAAAATGTCTATATTACAGTTTACAACTGTCTCATCAAAACTACAATCATGTATAATAAAGAAAAAAGTGAAAGTGTGAATATACTATGTATGACGTAATAATAATTGGTGGGGGTCCCTCAGGACTTATGGCCGCTGCTGCAGCAGGTGCTGAAAACAAAAAGGTTTTATTGATTGAAAAAGGCAACAAGCTAGGAAAGAAATTAGCAATATCTGGCGGAGGACGATGCAATGTTACAAATAGGCTTCCTCAGGAGGAAATTGTAAAGAACATTCCCGGAAACGGTCGTTTTTTATTTTCCCCGTTTTCCGTTTTTAATAATGAGGATATTATCGCATTCTTTGAGAATTTAGGTGTCCCATTAAAAGAGGAAGACCATGGTAGAATGTTCCCGGTCTCTAACAAGGCAATGGACGTTGTGAATGCCCTTCTGGACGAATTAAAAAGATTGAAGGTAGATATTAAGCTAAACGCTCCCGTTGCTAAATTATTAATGAACGAAGAAAAGATAATCGGAATTCGATTGGCAACAGGCGAAGAAATTACTGCTGGAGCAGTTGTAGTGGCTGTCGGCGGTAAAGCTGTTCCTCAAACCGGCTCTACAGGAGATGGATACCCGTGGGCAGAGAAGGCTGGTCATACGGTAACTGATTTATATCCAACGGAGGTGCCTCTTTTATCTAGTGAGACCTTCATCAAATCGAAGGAGCTCCAAGGCTTAGCCTTAAGAGATGTAGCTGTTTCTGTTCTAAATAAAAAAGGAAAAGTAATCATTACCCATCAAATGGACATGCTCTTTACACATTTCGGCTTAAGCGGACCTGCTATTCTACGTTGCAGCCAATTTGTTGTAAAGGAAATAAAGAAAAATGGTGGCCCGGTTTCTGTAAGAATTGATAGCCTTCCCCACTTGAACGAGGAAGAAACATTCCAAACACTTCTGTCTTCTATTAAAGACGAGCCTAAAAAAGCAGTTAAAAACGTGTGGAAAGGATTAGTTCCTGAAAGGTGGCTATTGTTTTTGTTAGAGCAAGCGAAAATTCAAGAAAGTGAGGATGGCCAAAATCTTTCTCACGAGAAGATAAGATCTCTTGCCCATCTTTTTAAACAATTTATCGTTAACGTTCACGGCACCCAGCCACTAGAGAAAGCTTTTGTTACAGGCGGTGGAGTTTCCATCAAGGAAATTGAGCCAAAAACAATGGCATCTAAGAAAAAAGAAGGATTATATTTCTGTGGAGAAATATTAGACATACATGGATATACTGGTGGCTACAATATCACCTCTGCCCTTGTTACTGGGAAGCTAGCCGGGATGAGTGCTGCAAAAAGCCTTCTAAATTAATTGGATAAAATTTGGATTCTTTTATAAGAATGCATTGAATTTTTAAATTATTTATAATACAATGGTCTTTAATGAGCGATGACGAAGAGTAGTAATCATATGTGACGCCATAGAGAGCTGACGATTGGTGCAAGTCAGTGCAACGCATATGATGAATGGGCTTCTGAGTTCCAAGGCCGAAATGGCAGTAGGCCTTGGCGTTTGTCTACGTTATAGGACTAGCAGCTAATCGCTGCAAACAAGTGGATTACAATAGTAATCAATGAAGGTGGCACCACGGCTCTCCGTCCTTTTTGGATAGAGAGCCTTTTTGTATTCTGTTGTAAATGAGCCGAGCTGAGAAAGAGGAGAGTGTAGAGAATGACAGTTGAGACGAGAAGCTATGAAATGAAAGAAATCCAAGGAGATATGATGACTCCCATCTCCATTTACCATGCACTAAAAGGAAAAAAGAAAATGCTATTTGAATCCTCTGCTAAGCATGAGGAGAGCGGTCGGTATTCGTTTATCGTACTTAATCCGGTTGCAGAAATAATAGGTAACCAGTATCACTATGTCTTTACAGATGAACACAGAAAGGAACACACAGGACATGGTATTTTAGAAAAACTAAAAACCATTCTCCCTGAACACAAGGAGCAATACCCCTTCTCTTTTTTTGGTGGAATGCTAGGTTTTTTTGGTTATGAAACCGCATTTTACAGTGAACAGATTGGAGAGTATCTACCCGATGATTTAAATATGCCTGATATACATGCTTTGTTTTATGATACCTTTCTTGTTTACGATCATTTGAAACAAACCATAACTATTGCAGCAATCGATTTGTTCCAGAACGGTCGCACTTCTAAAAATATGATGGATTCGATTAATGAAATATATGAGGATCTTCAAGCAAGTGCTTCCCACCAAGAGGAGGAGTTAGCACAGAAGCTTTCTTTTAAGCCTTCGATTCAGAAAGAAGAATTTAAACAAATGGTAGAGAAAGCTAAGCAACATATTGTACAAGGCGACATATTTCAAGTAGTGATTTCCCAGCGTTTTAGCTCCCCTTTCACTGGAAATCCTTTCTCTCTTTATCGACAGCTTAGAACTTCTAATCCGTCACCTTACATGTTTTATATGGATTTCGGAACGTACGTCGTTTTCGGCACCTCTCCCGAAAGTCTTGTAAAAGTAAAGAATGGATATGTCACGACAAACCCTATTGCTGGTACAAAGCCTCGTGGAAAATCTCCCGAAGAAGATCAGCAAAATGTTGCTAGTTTATTGATAGACGAAAAGGAAGTAGCAGAGCATCGGATGCTTGTTGACTTGGGAAGAAATGATATAGGTAAAATATCAGAAATTGGTACGGTCCAAGTAAACAAGTATATGCAGATTGAATTGTACAAGTACGTCATGCATATAGTTTCAGAAGTAACTGGTCGTTTAAGAAAAGACACTCATGCGTTAGACGTTTTGGCTGCTTGTTTACCCGCTGGTACCGTTTCAGGAGCTCCTAAAATCCGTGCCATGCAAATTATAAACGAATTAGAAACTATAAAGCGCGGAGTATATGCAGGAGCAGTTGGTTATATTTCCGTTACAGGAGATATGGACCTCGCCTTGGCCATCCGAACAATGATTGTAAAAGACCAGATGGCTCATGTTCAGGCAGGTGCAGGAATAGTATATGATTCCATTCCGGAAAATGAATATGAGGAAACCTTAAACAAAGCAAAAGCACTGTTGGAGGTAATTCGATGATCCTTCTAATAGATAATTATGATTCCTTTACGTACAACCTTTATCAACAATTAGGAATGCTTGGGAAAGATGTTATGGTTGTCAGAAACGACGCTATTACCATTTCAGATATAGATGAGCTTCATCCAGAAGCAATTGTCATCTCTCCTGGTCCAGGTAATCCATTAGATGCAGGTGTTTCTATTGAAGTGATTCAAGCATTATATAAGAAGTATCCTATCCTTGGAATCTGCCTAGGTCACCAATCTATTGGGGCTGCATTTGGAGCAAATATAGTGCAGGCTAAAACAATTATGCACGGTAAAACCTCCACTATATCGCATACACAAAATGAATTATTTTCCGTCTTTGATGGACCTATCTCCGTCATGCGTTATCACTCTCTAGTAATTGAAGAGAACAGCTTACTAGATTGCTTTGAGGTACTGGCTAGAGCTGAGGACGACCTGGAAATAATGGCTATTAAACACAGTGACTACCCCCTGTATGGATTTCAATTTCATCCAGAATCTATCGGAACTGAGCAAGGGACTCTACTGATGAAAGGTTTTATAGATACGTTAAATTAACCTTCGAAGGGAGATTTTCATGGTAGCTGCGATTGGTATTATTATTGTTCATGTTGTTGGTTTACTTTCATTGAAATTCATGTTTCGAAATGAAGAAGGCGCGTCCTAATATTTTATAGGAATTTCGATTTACTGATTAAAAACGCACATTTTCTAATTATTGATTGTAGCGGCAGTCGGCGACTCCCTCTTAAAATGTAGTCATACCAATGGTTCATTACGTATTTTTAAAGTGAAAAAATTTTTTCTGAGTTCATCTAATTGACTTTCGATACCTCAATAAACCACTTATTAAAAATATTGGAAACAAAGGCTGTGCTCCGCTAAATAATTTGGTTAAAAATCCCATAAATATGTTATTCTTGGATGCACTCTGTTTCTCTGCAGAACTTATGATGACGTACCCTCCCATATCTCTTTGCGTCGCGCGCATACATTCCTTCGTTCGGTCTAGTCATAAGGCAGAGGCCGGCTATGCTCCAGCAGGGACTTGAAGTCGAATGTCGCGGTTGTGCCAGCTCTCTATGTCATCCAACTAAGTTAAAAGCTAATGAAAGTGTTCACGCTGCCGTTTGAAGAACGGTCAGGTCTTGTATCATGCGTTCTGATTGAAACATCTGTTTTTTTGTACAGAGGCCATGTGCGATTTTTAATAGTTTTCCACATAAGACCATCATGGCTTCTTTCTTTCTTAAAGGGTTTACTGGGCGTTCAATATAATAATGATATAGTGCCTTAAAGGCAGGGTTGTAACGAATCATAGGCAAGATGGCTCGGAAGAGGGCTGCACGCAATCTTTTGCGACCTCGTTTAGAAATCTTCTTTTGTCCTTTTTGCTCACCCGAGGAGTTTTCACGTAATGTTAGTCCCGCTAGTTTGATGATTTGGCGTGGACTACGAAAGTTTGTGAAGGGCCCTACCTCTGATAACAGCTCGATGGCTGTATTGGAGCCGATCCCCTCGATAGATAACAAAAATATATAATCGGGCATATCTTGAGCGATTTCTTGTAACCGTTCTGCCAGTAATTCATACTGTTGTTCCACGAGCCTATATTGCATCACCAAGGAATGAATCTCAAATCGAGCCATTTCCAGGCCTTCGGTCAACCCAATCGAGATTTCGGCAGCTTCCTTGAGTTTTATTATTTTGGGAGAAGAGACACACTTTAACCCTTCAACCTCTTTGTAGAAAGGGAGTAGCTCCGCCACTTCTTTTTCTCGAAGGTCCTCTGGTAATGGTGTTTTCTCCAGCACAGCCAGGGCGGTTTTCCCGATGTCTTTAAAGACATGTTGGAATTCTGGGAAGAACCGATCTGTCCATCGAATGATTCGATTTGTAATGATGCCAAGCTCTTTCTGAAGCGAGGCGCGATGGGATGCACCATTGCGCAGTTCCGCTTCGATGCCTTCTAAAATGCGTGGGAAGCTGAACCGTCCATCGCGGATCAACTTGGCGATGACCATCGCATCCTTCACATCGTTCTTTGTCTGCAGATTGTCATCCAATTCTTTGGATTTCTTCACGTGACTAGGATTCACGAACACATAGCGGATGTCATGCGCGGTTAAATGGGCCGCTAGGTTCATCCAGTAGTGTCCTGTTGGTTCGAACCCAACAAGGATTTCTGATTTCTCATGTTTGTTTTGTAATACAAGTAGCTGTTCATAGAAGGTCGTAAATCCTTCTGCCGACTGTCTGATGGGAAAGGACTTATGCAATACTCGTCCACGGTCGTCTACAGCACATGCGTAATGTTTGCGTTTGGCGATATCGATTCCGATGACCAACGTCTTTTCAGTCACTTGATTAATTTTATGATTCGTACTATTATTCATAAGGGGCCCTCCTATATATGTTTTGAGTATTCATTGGTTGTTACTCTAGCATCATATAAGAGGGTTCTTTTTTTTTCAAGTGCCTTTAAAGTTATAATACAGGAATGCTCCAGCGGGAGGAGGGAGACAGATAAGACATCACAGCCACGCGCGTTAGCGATGGGTGGTGGCTTATCGCTCCCCCCGCGGAAAGCGTCCGACGAGAGCGAAAATCAATTCTACTTCCTTTATATAAAAGCATTTAATATTTCATAGCATCTATTCATATTTCTAAGTCTGTTTGAAAGTAATTCGTATATATAAAACAGAAACGATGGACAACCATAATATTTAAGGGGTTTATATATAATGCGATTTAATGCAGTGGATTCAAAAGTGCCATTACTTTTTTATTTTTTTATCATGTTAGTTGTTTTTATAATATCCAAATGGTTGATTTTCTTGGTTTTAGCTTTAATGTTTCTTATTTTTACAAAGATAAAATACCAATTTGTTATAAATGATCATAACTTGTCTTTTATAGTTTCTCTATTTGGCTTAGATTTTTCCAAAAGAAAGGTGAATAAAGAAAATATAAAGCTAATTGAATTTAAAAGAATAGGCTGGCACCAAAAGTCAGTGTTTGTTAGGTTAAAAAAAGGATTTACATGGAAAGTTTTTCGTTTTCAACCAGATAATTTTGTTGAATACTTAGAAAGCTTCGCTACTAATAACTCAATAAAAATAAAAAGGCATAAAAATTATTGAACTCTTGGTTGCTTAGACAGCTCTTTTTCTTATTGAACTATATCTAAAAGTTAGGGGGACCATTCAAATATTTGAGAAGTTTAATTTCGATTTAATTTATAGTGAACGCGATGATTTCACTCCTCTAGTGGTCATGATGTGTGGTGTAGCTGGTTCCGGCAAAACTACATTCTCACAACAATTAGAAAAAGAAGGCTTTGTGCGTCTTTCTATTGATGAGGAAATATGGGCCACTAATGGTCGGTATGGGATCGATTTCCCGATGGAAAAGATTGAAGAATACAAGAAAGATGCTGAAAGGAAGCTGCGAAATTATTTAATTAAGTTAATTCACGATAAACAGCAGGTAGTAATTGACTTCAGTTTTTGGGATCGTGCAAGAAGGAACGAATATAAGCAACTAATTGAAAAGTCCGGTGGTAAATGGAAGCTTATTTATTTAAAAGTTCATGCTGATGATTTGCGTCAACGGCTTAAAATTCGAAACAATCGCTTTGATGCTAATGCTTTTCCTATTACAGAAGAAATTTTAACTTCCTACCTTAATGGATTCGAAGTACCAATAGGTGAAGGAGAAATTGTAATTGATAATTAGTTTATCAAGCCAATACAAAAAAGCTGCTTATCTCACAAGGAGACTAAGCAGCTTTATTATTTATTAAATTACGATGTTCACCATTTTACCAGGTATTGCGATGATTTTTTTGATCTCATTGCCATCAATCCATTGTTGAACCTGTTCAGATGCTAAGGCTAATGCTTCTAGCTCATCCTTCGTAGCATCTTTTGAAACGACAAGCTTCGCACGAACCTTCCCTTTAATTTGGACAGGGATTTCAACTTCATTGTCCACTAGCTTCGACTCATCAAACGTCGGCCAAGATTCATAAGCGACAGACCCCTCATGACCTAGTATGCTCCAAAGCTCTTCAGAAATATGAGGTACGATAGGAGAAATAAGCTTAATGAAGCCCTCTACATATTCTTTAGAAATTTTCTCAGCTTTATACCCTTCATTGATGAATACCATCATTTGAGAGATTGCTGTATTATAGTGCATTCCTTCGTAATCCTCTGTTACCTTTTTAACCGTTTGGTGATATACCTTTTCCATGTTGTCAGATGAAGTATCGCTTACTTTAGGGCTTAGCGTTCCTTCCTCTGTTACGAATAGTCTCCAAATACGATCTAGGAATCGACGTGAGCCGTCTAAGCCGTTTGTGGACCATGGCTTAGAAGAGTCCAGTGGTCCCATGAACATTTCATATAAACGAAGTGAATCTGCTCCATGGCTTTTCACAATATCATCAGGATTTACTACATTTCCTTTTGACTTGGACATTTTCTCGTGATTTTCACCTAAGATCATCCCTTGATTGAATAACTTTTGGAATGGCTCTTTAGTTGCTACAACACCGATATCATAAAGGAATTTATGCCAGAAACGTGCATATAGCAAGTGAAGTACAGCATGCTCTGCTCCACCTACATAAAGATCCACTGGCAACCAGCGTTTTACTAGCTCAGGGTCAATAAGCGCTTCGTCATTATGTGGATCGATATAGCGAATATAATACCAGCAGCTACCTGCCCATTGAGGCATTGTATTGGTTTCACGACGTCCTTTTTTACCAGTGACTGGATCTACTACATTTACCCATTCCTCAATATTAGCTAATGGAGACTCTCCTGTTCCACTTGGCTTAATGTCTGTAGTAACAGGAAGCATAAGTGGAAGCTCTGATTCGTCTACTGGAGTGGATGTTCCATCTTCCCAATGAATGATTGGAATTGGCTCTCCCCAATAACGCTGACGGCTAAATAACCAGTCACGTAGACGGTAAGTAATTTTCTTCTCACCTTTTCCATTTGCTTCAAACCATTCAATTGCTTTAGCGATTGCGTCTTGTTTATTAAGTCCATTTAAGAAATCCGAATTAACAAGTACGCCATCCTCTGTGTAGGCAGCTTCTTCAACATTTCCACCAGAAACTACTTCTACAATTGGAAGATCGAATTGTTTTGCGAACTCATAATCACGCTCATCATGTGCTGGAACTGCCATAATAGCACCAGTTCCATATGTCGCTAAAACGTAATCAGCAATCCAGATTGGCATTTTTTCACCACTAACTGGATTAATTGCATAAGCACCAGTGAATACACCTGTTTTATGCTTAGCAAGATCGGTACGCTCTAAATCACTTTTCAATTTAACTTGATCTTTATATGCTTGAACTGCCTCCATTTGCTCTGGAGTTGTAATAGTATCCACTAATTTATGCTCAGGTGCCAATACCGCATACGTTGCACCAAAAATCGTGTCGGGACGAGTTGTAAATGCTTGGAATGATTGATCAGTATCCGCAACTTCAAATGTAAGCTCTGCACCTTCTGAACGGCCAATCCAGTTACGCTGCATTTCTTTCAAGCTCTCCGGCCAATCAAGGTCATCTAAGTCCTCTAATAATCTATCTGCATAAGCAGTAATACGAAGCACCCATTGACGCATTGGACGACGTTCTACTGGATGTCCCCCACGTTCAGATAACCCATCTATTACTTCCTCGTTTGCTAGCACTGTACCTAACGCAGGACACCAGTTTACTGGCACTTCATCTACATACGCTAAGCCCTTTTTATAAAGCTGGATAAAGATCCATTGAGTCCATCTGTAGTATGAAGGATCTGTCGTATTAATTTCTCGATCCCAATCATAGGAGAATCCAAGATCCATCATTTGACGTTTGAATGTTGCAATATTTTTTGCAGTGAATTCCGCTGGATCATTACCAGTGTCAATTGCATATTGCTCAGCAGGAAGACCAAAAGCATCCCAGCCCATTGGGTGAAGTACGTTATATCCTTGTTTGCGTTTATATGCACTTAAAATATCTGTTGCTATATATCCAAGCGGATGTCCAACATGTAGTCCAACTCCAGATGGATATGGGAACATATCTAATGCATAAAATTTTGGTTTGGAAGGGTCGTCAATCATTTTATATGTTTTATTTTCTTTCCAATACCTTTGCCACTTTTGCTCAATTGCTTCATGATTAAAGCTCATTTTTCTTCCTCCTTCAAGTAATGATGTTGTCTAAACCGTCATTTCACCAATAAAAACAACACCAAATAAAAAAACTCGCCCCTTAAAAAACTTAAGGGACGAGAGATATACTCACGCGGTACCACCCAAATTAGTGGAAAATTCCACTCAACTTGTCTCCTTAACGCGGAAAACGGTATAAGCTACTAATCGTTCACTTATACAGACTCAAAGGCGAGTTCAATAATTCGTAACACTAACTTACACCATGCGTTAGCTCTCTTTAGAAACGAGTGTTATTTACTATTCCTTGTCTTAGTCGAAAATTATTTATGGTTATTGCATTAATTCTAATTGAAATGAAAAGAAAACACAAGATGCACTCTCATCAAATATCGTAGAAATTAGTAAATTAAATAGTTACATTCTCTTTTACGTCTTTAATGATTAAATCCGCTTCCGTAGCATCTATAATATCCTGCACAGAATATCCCTCAAATACTTCTTTTAATTCTAGTCCATCTTCTGTTACTTCAATCATTGCTCGTTCTGTTATGATTTTATTCACAACGGCTTTACCTGTTAAAGGAAGTTCGCATTGTTTTTTAATTTTTGCAGAACCGTCCTTCGCGCAGTGGTCCATAATTACGATAATTTTTTTGGCACCATGCACTAAATCCATTGCGCCGCCCATTCCTTTAATCATCTTACCTGGAATCATCCAGTTAGCTAAGTCTCCCTTTTCAGAAACCTCCATCGCCCCTAAAATCGCCACGTCTACGTGCCCCCCGCGTATCATGGCAAATGACTCAGCACTTGAAAAGAAGGAAGAACCCGGAATGGTAGTAACTGTTTCCTTCCCGGCGTTGATAAGATCTGGATCGACTTCTTGCTCAGTTGGATATGGTCCGATACCTAAAAGACCATTTTCTGATTGAAGCACAACTGTTTTATCTGGAGATATAAAGTTGGCAACTAAGGTTGGAATACCTATTCCTAAATTCACGTAGTTCCCATTTTCAATTTCTTTTTCTGCTCTTCTCGCAATTTTTTCTCGTGTATTCATCCGAATCTCCCCCTTATGAACGTGTCGTTAGACGTTCGATTCTTTTTTCCTGTTCTGCTTGGAACAGACCTTGGACATAAATACTTGGCGTATGTATTTGAGCTGGATCTAAATCGCCTGTCTCAACGATTTCTTCTACCTCAGCAATTGTAATTTTCCCTGCAGCAGCCATCATTGGATTGAAATTTTGAGCTGTTTTGTTATAGATTAGGTTACCAAATTTATCTGCCTTAGCTGCGCGAATCAACGCAAAATCTGCTCTAAGTGCTTCTTCTAGAACGTATTCCTTGCCGTCATACATTCGTACCTCTTTCCCCTCTGCAACAACCGTCCCTACACCTGCAGGAGTAAAGAACGCAGGTATTCCTGCTCCACCAGCACGAATTTTTTCTGCTAAAGTACCTTGAGGAGTCAACTCTACTTCAATCTCTCCTGAAATTACTTGTCTTTCAAACTCTTTATTTTCCCCTACATAAGAGCCTATCATTTTTTTTATCTGTTTATTTTTAAGTAAAAGGCCTAGACCCCAGTCATCTACTCCACAGTTATTAGAAATTACGGTTAAATCCTTTACCCCTTTTTCAACTAACGCTAAAATTAACTGTTCTGGAATACCAACAAGTCCAAAACCACCTACCATTAACGTCATGCCATCTTCAATACCTGCAACGGCATCTTTTGCTGAATTATATATTGGTTTCATGCTCCCCATCCCCTCTCAAAATAATTACTACTCTATTATATTCTCAAAAATCCAACAACTCCGCAAATTTTTTACATTAATCTCTAATTTTACAGTCGATTTCTATAACATCAAAAAATGGAGGAAAACCCCATTTTTCACACAATACCAATTAAAATGAATCGGAATAGATAGATCATCTAATGACTAAGCTCGAATTCTTCCTTCATTTCATATAGCTGAAAATAATCCTCTTTAATCACAATGGATATAATAGTCCCTTCTTTACTAAAAAAGTGGACATGCCCATTTTGTTCACTTTTCAACTCTTCCCAACCCCAATTTTTAATTTCCTCAAAGTATTCTTTAGGTGGATAAAGTCCTTGTTCCCCACCAATATTCTTTAAAATATACTTTTCACCCTTTTTAATATTAGGATTGTCAAATTGATCTGTGCTTGATTGTGCATTAGCTGGTACTGGAATCTCTTCATTTATTCCTGCTTTTTTATAACCGCTAGCATCGTTAATCGATGGTGAACATCCGAACAACAACATTAGGCAAATGACGCATGTTACATATTTACTTATGTTCATTAAATCCCCCCTAACATTACTTTAATAAGTTTCTTAGTTTATAAAGTTGATATAGAGCTCTTTCAATATTAGACTCTTAACGAGCCGCGGAACCCCCTGGATCCATAGTAGGAATCTGCTCCATTGTGGTACATAAAGACAGTATCGTAGCGACGATCACAAAAGATAGCTCCACCAAGTTCTCTAATATTGTCAGGTGTTTTTACCCAACTAGAAGTCTTCAGATCAAAATTTCCAAGTTTCTGCAATTCTCGGTATTGTTCTTCTGTTAAAAGATCGATGCCCATGTCTGCAGCCATTTCCACTGCGCTATTTTCAGGTTTATGTTTTTTCCTTGACTCTAGTGCTTCCCGGTCGTAACAAACACTTCGACGACCTTTTGGACTTTCTGATGCACAATCATAGAAAATATATTCGTCGTGTTTCATATCGAATCCAACGACATCCGGCTCTCCACCTGTTCTTTCCATTTCATGAAGAGACCACAGTTTTTCTGTATGAGCTTCCAGCCTTTCTTGAACGTTAGCCCATTTCACTTCTGTATGGCGTTTCATATTTTTCTCAAAACGATTTTTTAAAATTTGGAGTAGCTCTTCACGTTGTTCCGATGATAGCTCTTTATTTTTTTGAGTCACAATCGTTTCTCCCCTTGTCATTAGTAATTTAACCATTTAGAAAGCTATTAGCGTTGAGTAAGTATCATTTTCATCAGTTATATATTCTATGTTTGTGTAGCCAGTAGCTAATGCCTTGGAGAATATATGCTGAATGGCTAGTTGATCCTTTGAATAAATGATTACGTCTGAGCAATCTACCAGTAGGATTACAAACTGACATTCACTTTCCATAAATTCTTGATAAGTTGCGACTTCCCTTACATCAGACCCTTTTGGAAATCCCTTTAAATCAACAAATATAAGGTAATAATCTTTTTTTGAAATTTGTTTCCATAATTCTTCACCATTTAATGAGGAGCTATTTGGAAACAGAGAGTTTCCTAAAGTATTATTTTCAATAAAATATGATTCTCCATCACCTATTTTCCAAGTTAATTCCCTAATATTAATACACTCTAATATTTCCCATAAATGTTTGCCATAAGAATTTGGAATTTTAAATGATATACCTCTCACTAGTAATCCCCCCTAGCTCTTTTTTAATAACATTTAGGCTATCGAAAAAAAGTCTATAAAGCTTTGCTCAGGTCGGTGTTGATTATTAAGAAATGATATAAGAACAGTGTTTTAAAAGTCATTTCTCTCCTTGCAGTAAAATAACCGTTAGCTTACCAAATTTCGCTTATTCAGCCTTTTTAAAATAAACCAAGCAACGATTAAATAGAGAACGTACAAGAAGATCGCAAATGCTTGATTTAATAGCCATGGTATAGTTGCTAAAAATACTTCTGAACCAACAGATTGGAACCACTCCAAAAGAAAAAGGAGCAATATAAGACTAAGAACAAACATAAAGAAAAAGCCGTTTTTGTGGTTTTTAGAGATTTTCATAATTGCAAAACCCGAAAAAAAACTAATAATACCTATGACCAATAAAATTATGAAAAATATATTCACAACCGTTTGTATATCCATATTCTACATCACCCTTCAACATAATTTATCAGTTACTTCATAGATTCCTCTCACCTACTTATTCGACTTGTGGACTAAATAACCTTTCATTTTATTTCCAAAGTTTATCTTTCTTATATTCGAAAAAGACCTAAGCCACTAAGGACTTAGGTCTAAAATATTTTTAACCTTTCTCATTCAAGGCTGCTTGTTTTTTTAATGGTATATCGTATAGTAAGCTGGTAATAATTGAAATAAATATTAGACTGGCTAAAATTAATATCATGACTGGAGTGCCATGCGCTTCAACTAAAACTCCTCCTATTAATGGTCCAATCATACGTCCCACGGTCGCCATACTATTTACAATGCCTTGGTAGAAGCCTTCCCTGCCTTTTGGAGCCAGCTGGCTAGCAATAGTTGGAACTGCTGGCCAAACGAACATTTCCCCAAAAGTTAGAATAACCATTGCCGTGACAAACATCGTATAGTCTTCCGCAAATGCTACCACTATAAAGGAAATCATGAATATGACAAGCCCTAAAATCATCTGCGTTTTTATCTTATGTTCTAAACGATTAATAATTGGTTTAATAATCGGCTGCGCAACCAAGATCAGTATCCCATTGACCGTCCATAAAAGACTATACTGCTTTAATGTAATTCCTAAATCTAGTACATAGGTTGATATAGTCGAAGTCCATTGAACATAAATGATCCAAGTAAGCATATAACCAAATGTTACAATCATCATTGCATAAAAAGGTGCCATTTGTTTAATTTTCTTCTCTTCTCCTAAAATAGAGGCCTGATGGTTTGAAACGTTAGACATGTTTCCATAGAACTGACGAGCGATAACAAAAAAGAACACATAGGCGAGTAGATTTGCTCCAAAAATATTATTTATATTATGATCTGCAACTATTCCAGCTAAGGCTGGACCAATAGCAACACCTAAGTTTTGAGCTAAATAAATAGCATTAAATGCTTTACGTCCACCTTCCGGCCATACATTCCCCACCATCGCATACATGCTTGGGAAGATGATACCACCACTAAATCCGAGAATAGCGACTAGCCATACATATTCTGGCCAATCATGCCAAACGGTTAGCGCTGCTAACGAGAGTATGGATAACAGAATTCCAAACACTATAGATTTATAGCCGCCTATTCTGTCAAATAAAAATCCGCCTAACAAATTACCGATCACACCGGTTCCAGCGTTTAGCATCAACACTAACCCCGCCATCGTTAACGATTGACCAAGGTAGTCATGCATATAGATTGTATGTAAGGGCCATAAAAATGAATTCCCCAGTGTATTAATAAACATTCCAATAATTAAAAGCCAGACTGCTTTTGGCATCAATATTCCTCATTTCCTTAGACACTCAAAATATTGTAGCTTTTTTTAAACTGCACTTCAAGATAATTAAATCTACCAAGTCAAAGTTTCATGATAAAATAATCCTGTTAAGGAGTGAAAATAATGAACAATAACTTTCCATTCCCTTCAGACGGGAAGAGATACTTTACATGGAACCGATATTTGCGCGATACCTTTGATATGAAAATTTTCAAGGTGGCGCTTGATGCAGGGTTTGATTGTCCAAATCGAGATGGCACGGTTGCTTATGGTGGATGTACATTTTGCAGTGTTGCTGGTAGTGGCGATTTTGCAGGTGACAAAGTAGATCCTATACCAGTGCAGTTTGAAAAAATTCGAGATAAAATGCATGAGAAATGGAAGAAAGGAAAATATATTGCTTACTTTCAGGCTTATACGAATACACATGCCCCCCTCCCTGTGTTAAAAGAAAAGTTTGAAGCTGCTCTAGCACTAGAAGGAGTTGTGGGGATTTCTATTGCGACTAGACCTGACTGTTTACCAGATGACGTAGTAGAATATTTGGCAGAGTTAAATGAACGAACGTTTCTTTGGGTTGAGCTCGGACTTCAAACAGTCCATGAAAGTACAGCAAGGCTAGTTAACAGAGCCCATGATTTTAATACTTATATAGAAGGAGTCTCTAAACTAAGAAAGCATGGTATCCGTATTTGTACTCACATTATAAACGGGTTGCCATTAGAAAATAGAGAGATGATGATGGAAACAGCCAGAGAGGTAGCTAAGCTAGATGTTCAAGGGATTAAGATTCACCTTCTGCACCTATTAAAAGGAACTCCTATGGTCAAGCAGTATGAGAAAGGCATGGTCGAGTTTATGGGACGAGATGAATATATCCAGCTGGTAGCTGACCAATTAGAAGTTCTCCCGCCTGAGATGATTATTCATCGTATTACAGGAGATGGTCCTATTGATTTAATGATTGGGCCAATGTGGAGTGCCAACAAATGGGAAGTGTTGAATGGAATCGATGCTGAACTCGCTAAGAGAGAAAGCTATCAAGGAAAACTATTTACGAAGACTGGTGAGTTATTATGAAGCTAAAAAGAATTCTTCCCTATGCAAAGGAGCTTCTTCAGGATGTGATAAAAGAAGGAGATACGGTAGTTGATGCAACTGCTGGAAATGGTCATGACACCTTATTCCTTGCCAGCTTAGTTGGCAATCAGGGACATGTATTTGCATTCGATGTCCAAACAGAAGCAATTGAATCGACCTCTGAAAGACTGAGTAATGCGGCTGTCAGAGATCGTGTCTCTCTAATTTTAGATAGTCACGGCAATGTAAGTAATTATATTGATGAACAGATTTCAGCAGCTGTCTTCAATTTAGGCTACCTACCTGGTAGTAACCATGAGGTAGTTACTAGAGGTAACTCCACTATTCAAGCAATTACATCCTTATTAGATCTTCTAAAAATTGGAGGTCTCATTGTTTTAGTAGTTTATCATGGACATGAGGGTGGTAAACAAGAAAAAGATGAAGTCATTTCTTTTGTTCAACAACTCCCTCAATCTTTCGTTCATGTATTATGCTACCAATTTCTAAACCAAGAAAATGACCCTCCATTTATCATTGCCATAGAAAAAATGAAGGACAGGTGAATATATGGATGAAGGGTGGAGAAACTAACATAAAAAGGAGATTACCATGCCAAAAATTGCTTCCGTTAGTACATATAAACCTCCATACTCCCTAGAACAATCCAACATAGAACAATTAACGAAAGAGCTTTTTCAAGATAAAATCCCACAGCTTGAACGCTTGCTAAAAGTATTTGAAAACGGTGATATCAAATCGAGAAATTTTTGTGTACCACTAGAGTGGCATCAAACGAATCATTCATTTGAAGAGAGAAATTCTCTGTATATTGAGCTTACTACCAAATATAGTGTAGAAGTAATCCAAGCCTGCCTTCAAAACAGTTCTTTCCTAGAGAAGAACGTCTCCCCTGAAGAAATTGATGCTATTATCTTTGTAAGCAGCACTGGAATATCTACTCCAAGTATCGATGCGCGGGTGATGAATCATCTTCCCTTCTCAGACAGGCTAAAACGTATTCCATTGTGGGGACTAGGCTGTGCAGGCGGGGCATCAGGCATAAGCAGAGCATTTGATTACTGCAAGGCACATCCTTCTGACAAGGTGCTCGTTGTTTGTGTTGAGCTATGTAGCCTTACCTTCCAACCTAATGATTATTCTAAGAGTAATCTAGTCGGTGCCTCTCTTTTTGCAGATGGAGCGGCCTGCGTGTTAGTTTGCGGGGACGATGTGGAAATTGGAACCAAAAGACCCGTACCTCATATCATTAATACAGCGTCCAAATGGATGCCAGATTCTGAAGATGTTATGGGCTGGGAAGTAAAAAATAGTGGCTTACATGTAGTATTCTCGAAAAGCATACCGACGATTATCTCCAAATGGCTTGGCCCGTTTATGCACGAATTCTTGAGCGAGGAAAAGATTACGAGTGAGGATATCGTTAACTTTGTTGCTCATCCAGGAGGAAAAAAAGTGTTAAAGGCGTATGAGGATACCCTTCATCTATCCGAAGACCAAACCGCTACCTCAAGAGAAGTGCTAAAAAATCATGGAAATATGTCTTCTCCAACGGTTCTCTATGTATTAGAACAATTTATGCTTAAAGAAAGCGCTCCTAATGACTATGGCATGCTAGTCGCTCTAGGCCCTGGTTTTTGTGGCGAAGCAGTGCTATTAAATTGGAGGGATTGATATGTTATTTTTCATCGTTATAGCACTAGTCATAATTCAGAGATTAGTCGAAGTAGCTGTTGCTAAGAGAAACGAGAAACGAATGCTAGCTCAAGGGGCCTACGAAGTGGGAGCTTCCCATTACCCTTACATGCTAGCACTTCATATAAGCTTCTTTCTTTTTCTAATTGCAGAGGTTGTTTTACTGGATCGAGGAATATCTCCATTATTCCCAGTATTTTTATTTGTTTTCTTGTTAGTCCAATTACTTCGCGTGTGGTGCCTGACATCTCTCGGAAAGTTTTGGAATACCAAAATAATTATACTTCCTGGCGCTAACGTAGTTACAAAAGGTCCATATCTATATTTCAGACACCCTAACTATATTGTTGTTTGTACCGAAATCCTGTTACTTCCACTGATGTTCCAGGCATATTTTACAGCACTTGCGTTCACGCTATTAAACCTTGCAATGCTATCCGTTCGGATTCCATTAGAAGAGAAGGCTTTAATAGAAGCAACAGATTATGAAGAAGCATTAAAAAAGAAGAAGATTTCAGCTTCCTAGCTGGTATCTTCTTCTTTTTGCTTTTTAGATTAAGCTTGTTTCGTTACTGCCTCTTCGACTGCGCGAGCGACAATATAATGGACTGCAGGATCCAATGGGTTTGGTATTAGCTCACCCGGTCTTGTATAATCCACAATTGCCTTCGCCGCTGCAATCAGCATTGGATACGTGATTTCTTTAGCCCCACCATTTAAAGCACCTTTAAAAATTCCTGGGAATCCTATTACATTATTTACTGAGCGACCATCTGCAGCAAAAGCTGCTCCAGCCGCAATCGCTTCAGATGGAAGGATTTCTGGATTAGGGTTAGAAAGCGCTAATATGATTTGACCTTTTCGCACCATCTCTGGTTTTATCAAACCTTGAACACCAGTAGTAGCTACGATAATATCACAGTTCTCCATCATTTCTTCTAAAGAATTCATTGTCTGACCACCGTACTGAAGCAGACGCTCTTTTGCCGCTTCCTGACGATCCAACCCATATACATCTTCTACTCCATAGGCCATTAACATACGGCATATAGCTAATCCTGCTGCTCCTAAGCCTATCTGACCAATCCTTGCCTTTTTGATGTCTACCTCGGTAGCTCGACATGCAGAAAGTATAGCAGACAATGCTACCACTGCAGTTCCATGCTGGTCATCATGCATAACAGGAATCGGAAGCTCTGCTTTTAATCTTTCTTCTATTTCAAAGCAATGTGGTGAACCGATATCTTCAAGCAATATTGCACCAAATCCTTGGTGAATATGCTTAATAGTTTCTACTACTTCGTCCGGATCGCTCGTATCTAATAGAATCGGTATACCGCTCAATCCTACAAACTGATCTAACAGTACAGATTTCCCTTCCATTACCGGCATACCTGCAACAGAACCGATGTTACCTAATCCTAATATAGCAGTTCCATCCGTAACAATAGCTACTGAATTTCCGATAGAAGTAAAATATTGAGCCTTATCTGGTTCATTGACAATCTCCATGCAAACACTAGCAACACCAGGTGTGTAGATTCTTTGAAGGTCCCCTAGTGAACGAACGTCATATCTGCTCTTCATCGCAATCTTTCCACCTTCATGCGCTTTCAACACATCATCACTGATCGCTTGAATTTTCACACCGTTTCCGATAGCTTCTATATTACTTATAATTTTCTCAAAATCTTTTTTAGACTTGCTTGTAACAGATATGTCACGAATAGTAGTTAAAGCACCACTTTTTAAAGTTGTAATATCCCCTATATCGCCTTCTCCCATTCCAATGGCAGTTGCTACCTTAGCAAAGTTACCAGGTTTAGAAGGTGTTTCTACTATTATATTACGAATAATATGTTGGTTTTCCATAGTTTTCTCCTAATCTCTCACTATTTTTGAATTATATGATTATAACACAAAAATTCTATTTGTTTGATAATGAAACATTTAATATAGATAAAAGTGATAGTTAAGTAAGTACTTTCCTTATCTATGTAACCCTTCTCTTTAAAATTACTTTTTTCACCATTACAAAGTGGTATAATTAGGAAAATATAGGAGGTCATTATGGATATTATTACGTTAATCATTATTTTGAGTTTAATCATGCTAGGAGTAATATCATTCACACTTTTTATAAGAAGACTATTAATAAATACCACACCAAGAACGTCTCATACCTCTTCTGAATCAGGTATTGATAAAAAATTGGACAAAATTATCATGTTGTTAGAAGAGAATAAATCTTCAAAATAGAAACGCTGAACATAATTAGTCTCCCTTTCAGGTCTTGAAATAGTAAGTATGTCTTTTTGATATAGATGTAAAAACTTTTTCGAGCGGAGAACCATAGCGAAGAAAAACCACTAAAATTCTACTGTTCGTAAAATTTTAGTGGTTTTTTATTTCTAAGGTGGCTTTGTCCTAGTCACTTATTAAGGTTTATTGTATTTTTTAACTTTGTTAAAGTTATTGGTTGATTTTGACTGAAAAAAATTTTTTATAGTGACTGTAAACATAAACAAAGGTACTTTCAAATGACTATTAAGAACATAAATAGATGATGTAATTGGGGTTGGTGACAGTTTTTCAGCTTTGTTTATGCGAGTAAATTTTTTAGCGATTTATCGATGCTAAAGCTGTTCCATTTATTGATTGGAGCGCCAGACGGCGACTCCTACGGGATGAGTGAGACAGATAAGACATCACAACCACGCGCGTAAGCGATGGGTGATGGCTTATCGCTCACCCCGAGGAAAGCGTCCGGCTGGTGCGGAGATCAATTCTACTCACTGATTTAAGATTTCTTTGCATCATAAATCAACCCTAACCTTTAACATAGCCTATTTTTTTCAAATGATGGATTATTCGTTTGTATATTTTAAGGAATTGTAATTCAAATTATACATGTCCTTCGTTTCGATTGAAGCATTTCTATTTGTACTTCAGTTTCTAGTGGCCAGTTAATTATTACACGATATACCCGATGGATCGTAATACATTATTAATGAAGGAGTGGGAATACGTAAATATTTCTTCCCTTTCTGGCTCTAGATACAAGTCATGAAAGCAATTCTTCCATTCCTTAAATTGATAATCCGAAAGCTCTTGTTTTTTCAGCCATACTTTAGCAGCTGCTGTATCCGTAATTTTATCTCTTTCCCCTGTCATCAATAGTAAAGGAACATTAGGAATAGATTCATGATATTGACTTACCGTTTTCATCTCATTTTCCAGCTCTTTATACCAGCCATGTGAAATTATTGTTCGATAATAAGGATCATCAACTAGATTTTGATAAGCGCCGTAGTTTCTAGTGAGTTCCTTGAGCTGAATATCGTGGTTTATCTTTTGCTGTACGGAGATTTTAGCTAAAGTCTTCGTCCATTTAGATGGAAGCTTGTTTAACTGTAGCCATGGCGATGTCAAGATAACACCTGCATACTGGACCTCTATTTTATGTAACATTTTCATCACCAGCGTTGCCCCAAGACCATGTCCAATGATGAATATAGGAAGATCATAGGAAACTGCCACCTGTACTGCTTGTTTTATGTATTCTTTGTAAAGATCAAAAGATTCATCATGGATCGTTTTAGCTCTCACCAACTCCCCATGTCCAGGTAGATCTCCCATTACTATATGGCAATTAGAGCTTCTCAATTTTTCGATTAACCAAGCATAGCGTCTGTGATGCTCATAGGCACTATGAACAATTATTACTACTGCTTTTGCTTTTTCATCTGATTCCCATTTCCACATGTTCAACATACCTCATTTCTAAAACACTCTCCACGTACTATTTATTTCCTTCTTCCCATTTGTTTGATAGGATTAATTATATTCTAATAAAATAAAGGAGTGTGTCTATTTTGATTTATCCTTACAAAGATAAAAAACCTTCGATCGATGAATCAGTTTATATTGCTGATTATGTCACAATTACAGGGGATGTTACAATCGGACCAGAGACTACAATTTGGTTTAATACGGTAATTAGAGGGGACGTTGCCCCTACTGTGATCGGAAGTAGAGTAAGCATTCAAGATTTAAGTTGCCTACACCAAAGTCCCAATAACCCACTAATCATTGAAGATGAGGTCACTGTCGGCCATCAGGTCACTTTACATAGCTGCACAATCCGAAAAGGTGCTTTAATTGGCATGGGTTCCATTATATTAGATGGCGCTGAAATAGGTGAGGGTGCTTTTATTGGAGCAGGAAGCTTGGTTCCCCAAGGCAAAAAAATTCCACCTAATACGCTTGCTTTTGGAAGTCCAGCAAAGGTTATACGAGAATTAAATGAGGAAGATAAAAAAGATGTCCAACGAATTATTCATGAGTATGCGGAAAAAGGACAATACTATAAATCAGTAAAACCAATTTAAAAATGTTTAAGAAACTAAAGTATTCTTATATTTTATATAATTTATACTCATTAATCCATTAAGAGTAAACGCACCCAATTATTAATCTCCTTTAAATACACTTAGTTCTCAGATCATCTGTATAAAAGTATAAAAAGAACAGAAGGTATTAAGAGATCAATCTCTTAATACCTTCTGTTTTTATAAGAGGCATTCTGTAATAGAAGACTCTTTTATAGACCAGCCTTTTGCTTTAATAGCTCTGCTTTGTCTGTTCTTTCCCATGGTGCATCAATATCTGTACGTCCAAAATGTCCGTAAGCAGCAGTTTGCTTGTAGATTGGGCGACGAAGGTCTAACATTTTAATAATGCCAGCTGGGCGAAGGTCAAATAGCTCACGGATATAAGTTACCAAATCTGCTTCGGATACTTTACCTGTTTCAAATGTATCAATAGCAATTGATACAGGCTGTGCTACACCGATTGCATAAGCAAGCTGTACCTCACAACGATCAGCAAGACCAGCTGCAACAATATTCTTTGCCACATAACGAGCTGCATAAGCTGCAGAACGGTCTACTTTTGTTGGATCCTTACCAGAGAAAGCTCCTCCTCCATGACGAGCATACCCACCGTAAGTATCTACGATAATTTTACGACCTGTCAAACCTGCATCCCCTTGCGGACCACCGATAACAAAGCGACCAGTCGGGTTGATAAAGTACTTTGTTTCGTCTGTTATTAAATTAGTAGGAACTACTGGTTTAATCACATGCTCTTTTAAATCTTTTTGAATTTGTTCTAACGTTACTTCCGGATGATGCTGTGTGGAAATAACAATCGTATCGATATGAACTGGATTGTTATTTTCGTCATATTCTACTGTTACTTGTGTTTTACCATCTGGTCGTAAGTAATCTAATGTTTCGTCTTTACGAACCTCAGCTAATCGGCGAGCTAATTTGTGGGCTAGGCTAATTGGAAGTGGCATAAGCTCTGGTGTTTCATTACAAGCATAGCCAAACATTAAACCTTGGTCCCCAGCTCCGATTGCTTCAATATCAGAATCAGACATCGAACCTTCTCGAGCTTCTAGTGCTTGGTCAACTCCCATAGCGATATCAACCGATTGCTCATCGATAGCTGTAAGAACTGCTGACGTTTCTGAGTCAAAACCATATTTAGCTCGCGTATATCCAATTTCTTGAATAGTAGCTCGCACTACTTTTGGAATGTCTACATAAGTAGAGGTTGTGATTTCTCCAGCAACTAAAACCAAACCTGTAGTAACTGTTGTTTCACAAGCTACACGAGCGTTTGGATCTTCCGTTAAAATCGCATCTAAGATAGCATCTGATATTTGGTCACAAATTTTATCTGGATGACCTTCTGTTACTGATTCCGATGTAAATAATCGTCTTTGTGTCAAAAAAATTCCCTCCTATGTCCTGCGAGATTTCTCTCAGGAATTGATACGGTACTCATTCCCATGTCAAGCCTATAGTAAACTTGAAGCCGTTTCGGACTTGGCACACAAGGATTTAGGGCGATGTAATATAAAAAAACCTCTCACTCACGTAGTTACATGAGGAAAGGGATTAATATCATAAACACCTTTCACTCTTATCAATCAAGGAATTTCACCTTGTATCAGGTTTGGCACCTTTGTAACGTAAGTATAATTACAGGTTGCCGGGTTTCATAGGGCCTGAACCCCTCCACACGCTCGGAATAAGAGTATCCGTTCAATTCACCATCATACGTATATTAGCAAAATAAGTCAACAGGTAAATTTGTTATTTATTCACAATTACTAAAAAAAATCATTTTTTGAGCTTTAATTAGTGTAGACTATTTAGTTTAATGTGTTATACTATTTCACATATCAACGAAAAATCCTCTTTATGATGTTTCCGTGAAGAGCTAAAAACTTTAAATAAAGGATGGTAATACTATATGAATTCAATCGATACTGTGAGCGAACTGAACGAATTGTTAGCTGGTAACAACATTAGCCTGCAATTATCAGTACCACAATTAGTGGAAAAAGCTACGTCAAGAGGAGAAGCAGTACTAACTTCCACTGGAGCTGTTAAAGCAGAGACGGGCAAATATACAGGACGTTCTCCAAAAGACAAGTATATTGTTGATGAACCTATCTCAAAAGACAAAATCGATTGGGGATCTGTAAACCAACCTATCTCATCTTCGCACTTTGAAGCATTATATTCAAAGGTTATGAACTATTTAAAGGAAAAAAATGAACTATTCGTCTTTAAAGGATACGCTGGTGCAGACAAGGATTCACGTTTAAGCATTCAAGTAATCAACGAATACGCGTGGCATAACCTGTTTGCTCACCAATTATTCATTCGTCCTTCTGAAGAGGAGTTAATATCTCATAAAGCAGACTTCACTGTCATTAGTGCTCCGAACTTCAAAGCAAATCCTGCTGTTGACGGAACTAATTCAGAAACTTTTATCATTGTATCTATGGAAAAACGCATCGTTTTAATCGGTGGTACGGAATACGCAGGAGAAATGAAAAAGTCTATATTCTCTATTATGAACTATTTATTGCCTGAACAAAATATTTTGCCAATGCACTGCTCTGCTAACGTTGGAGAAAAAGGCGATGTAACATTATTCTTCGGTCTATCAGGTACTGGAAAAACTACATTATCTGCTGATGCTGGAAGAAAACTAATCGGTGATGATGAGCACGGCTGGTCTGATAATGGCGTATTTAATATCGAAGGCGGCTGCTATGCAAAATGTATCGACCTAACAAGAGAAAATGAACCACAAATTTTTGACGCTATCAAATTTGGTACTGTTTTAGAAAACGTAGTTGTAGACCCTACTACTCGTACTGCTGATTATACTGATAGCTCTTTAACTGAAAATACTCGTGCAGCTTATCCAATTCAATATATAGATAATATTGTGGATCCATCTGTTGCTGGTCACCCAAATACAATCATCTTCTTAACTGCAGATGCATTTGGAGTATTACCTCCAATCAGTAAGCTTACTAAAGAGCAAGCAATGTATCACTTCTTGAGTGGATTTACTTCTAAGCTTGCTGGTACAGAGCGTGGAATTACTTCTCCACAACCTGCATTCTCAACATGCTTCGGTTCTCCATTCCTACCATTACATGCAACTGTGTATGCTGAAATGCTTGGGAAGAAAATCGATGAGCACGGTGCTCAAGTATTCTTAGTAAACACTGGTTGGACTGGTGGAGAATATGGTGTAGGAAGCCGTATGAAGCTTTCTTACACACGTACGATGGTTCGTGCAGCAATCGAAGGTAAATTAACTGATGTAGAAACAACTAAAGATGCAGTATTTGGATTAGATATTCCTACTAGCATTGACGGAGTTCCTTCTGAGGTATTAATCCCTCGTAACGCATGGGAAGATAAAGCGGCTTATGATCAAAAAGCATCTGAGCTAGCTCAATCCTTCCGCGAAAACTTCCAAAAGTTTGGAAGCGTCTCTGAAGAGATATCACTAAAAGGCGGTCCTACTGCTTAATTCAATTAAAACTTAAGCGGCTAATGCAAAAAAAGCCTACTTCTAAAAACAAAAAGCTCTGCAATTTTACTCTGAATGTAAAATTGACGGAGCTTTTTTTGATTAAAGTTAAATATGTCTAATGGGTTTGTGTTGGAGAGAAAAACGAAAAACACAGTGCCGTTTTGAAGTGTTTCTATTATTGGATATTTTTAGAAATATTGAGAAATTTATGATAGTATATATTTAAGATTTTAATTAATTTGGAGGTGAAATTAATCTATGTTGACAATCTTAATAATTATTGGAGCTTTTTTAATGCCGATATTAGCTATTATTTTTTGTCTTAACCTAATAGAAATAATAAAAAAAGTAAAGAAGGATGAATCTACTACTAAAAATACATTTTGGATGACAACATCTTTTATTCTAATTGTATGGAGCATTTCACTTAGCGCTTTATTCAGTTTTACTACTAATACCCAATAAGATAAGAATATTCTTTTAAACACCTGTATAACTAAAGAAAAAAGCGCTTAAATTCTGAGCGTCTTTACTGTTTTCATATAGAGATTACATTGTAGAAATATCTGCTGTTTAAGCCAATTATCCTCTATACACAGCTAACTATTTCCTAGGAAATCCCCTCTCCTGAGTCGCTTATGCTTGGACTCCGATCATAAACCTAAGCACTACATCTTAATTAGATTATTTTCCATAGAATTTGAAGAAACCAAACGGCAGAATATATACCAATGAATAGGTGGTTCTCTTAATCAGGGGCCTTTATAGATCTATACTAATCTCTTAAAATTATCAAAAGATGGGAGTCGCAAAAATGAAGAAATGGTTGTTTCTAATGTTATTTTGCATCACCTTAATCCTACCTGCTTGTTCTCAAAGTGAAGAAGACAAACAGGAATATTTGGGGGTTATTAGTGAGGGGAAAGTTTTGGGTTATGAATACACTGTAATAAAAGAGAAGAATAGTAACTTATGGAAGGTTAGATACAAAGAGGATATAACGATTATCGAAGAGAGTACTGCCAATAAAGAAGATTTATTAAAATTTAGGAATGCTGTAATTGACAGTAAATTAGTATTAGCAAAACTTATTACATCGGTATCATATTTATTAATTGTTACTATTACCACGCTTATCCTTTATAAAAAAAATAGAAAGATGCTTAAAGATGGCAGCGCAATGATAACTATTTTTGTAGGCATTGCTGTGTATATTGCCTTTAAAGCGTCTTTTGATTTAAGCAGTTTATTACACGACACTAAATACTTCTATTTGACCCTTACTATTTAAATTAAAACAGTGTGAATGTCCATCGTCTTTGTCATACGTACAACTCCATATGAAAGAGGTTATGTTAATGAGAATGAATGCTACCTTTCTACTCCGTTTTAAGGCCTTCATGATTGATTACATTTTTATACTAGTTTATTTAGCCCTTCTCTTTGTGATCAATGTATTCTTGTTCCCATCTTTACAAGCGTTTTTCAATGGTTCTTTAATAGTAGCTCAGGTTACAGGTTTTTTAATGGTAACTTTTCCAGTGTCGCTATATTTTATAGTTTTTGACTCACCTATTGGAGGGCAGTCTATTGGAAAAAGAAAAACTGGTATACAAGTGGTTTATAAAAACGGAGAAGCAATAACACTCTTCCGAGCAACTTTTAGAACCGGCCTAAAATTTTTACCATGGGAGTTGTCACATTTCCTTGTTTATCGGCTCGTTTATATAGGTGATGGCGAAATACCACTCTCCTACTATCTGGTTGGTGGACTGATTTATACACTTATGTTTGCATATATTTTGACCGCCATTTTTACTAAGAAAAAACAATCTCTTTATGATATTCTGGCAGGAACAGAGGTTGTTAGGAGATAAAACTTTAGTGGAACAAGCCCAGTGGTAATATGTCAAGCGAAAAAAAGAAATGAATTGGAAATTACTTAAGTGATACTTTCCAAATGAACACTTTTTGCGCATACCAAATAAACCTCTCATTTTTCTGCTTTTAAAAAA